>JANXVC010000516.1 GCA_025351925.1 Rhodospirillales bacterium
CCTTCTCCTCGTGCGTCAGACAGCTGAGATCAGGAAGCTCGGTCATCCCCGCTTTGAATCCCAAGCATCAGGGTCACGTCAAGCCGCCTCACGCGCAGCGCCAGACATTCCAGATCAACGGGGGAGATGAGCAGACACCGATTCTATGCTGGCACAGCATCGTTACAAGCTACGGCCGCGAGGCCGAACTGCCCTTCTGGACCAACCCGTTCACTGGCGGCATCGTTACGTCATTGCTGCCAATCTTCTTCGCCTTAAGCGGTTTCTTAGTCATGGGCAGCGCGGTCCGGACCATGTCGCTCAAGGTGTTCCTGGCCGCGCGAGGCCTGCGGATTCTGCCCGCCCTTGCCACCGAAGTCGCCATGTCCGCCGTCATCCTCGGATCGCTGGTGACGATGCTCTCGCCCGGCGACTATTTCACCAACGTTAACTTCTACCGCTATTTCGGCAGCTTGGTCGGCAATATCCAGATTTCACTGCCGGGCGTCTTCTCGACGAACCCGTTCGACAATGTGGTGAACTCGTCGCTCTGGACGATCGCGCCCGAGATACTCTGCTATACCTACATCGCATTCGTCATGGCGGCAGGCCTGCTCGGCAAGCCCCGCGGCTTGTCCCTTCTCATCATCGTATTGACCGTCGTCTCGGCGCTGAGCGATAGTTTCGGCTTTGGCCTGCGCGAGATCGGTGGGGCTTTCCGGCCGCACACGCTGATCCTGGCCTTCGCACTCGGCAACCTGCTGTTCCTTTGGCGCAACGCGATCCCGTTCAGCCGCAGCCTGTTCGCCGTATGCCTATTGGCCGGGATGGCGCTGGTCAGTCATCCACGTCTCGCCACCTTGGCAACGCCGCCGCTGGTCTATGTCACGGTCTATCTTGGCCTGCAGCCATTGCCAAAGATTCCGTTGCTTGACCGCGGCGACTATTCGTATGGCATCTATCTTTATGCGATGCCGGTGCAGCAGACCTTCGCCTATGCCTTCCCACAGCTGCGGCAATGGTACTGGAGCATCTTGTTCGCCCTGCCGGTCACCATCGCATTAGCGATGTTCTCCTGGTCCCGCATCGAGAAGCCAGCCTTACGCCTGCGCAAGCGGCTCAGCGCGCCAGCCGCGCGCGCAGCGAACAAGCCCGCATCGGCCGCGTCGCCAGCGGTGCTCGCGGCCATCCTCGCCTATGGCCTGTGGCTCAGCTCGACGCAGTACGCCATCCCGCTGGCCTCGGACCATCGCAAGTGGGTTTTTGCAGCCGTCATGATCGCTGGGCTCGCCGCTTTGGCGCTCGACCGCCTCGGCTCTCGCCCCTTTGGGCAATCAGGTCCACGCGCTGCCCCGTGAGTCGTGCCGACGGTTCACCACGAACCTTGGTCGATGCCGTCTGCGAAGTTGACTAAATTTCGTTGCTGGATGTAACGCTGCCGTGACACAGTGACTTCCGCGTCGTTGTGTCGGCGCCGACTGCAGACCAAACTGGCTCGGGGATGCGCATGGATCAGGCAGCCGCCAATACCTTGCCTGATTTCACCGGCCGCGGCTATCTCGAGGTATTGCGGACCCTGCACGAGGCCCTGCAGCCGCGGAACTACCTGGAGATCGGCACCTTCGATGGCAACAGCCTGGCGCTTGCCGACTGCGCGGCGCTCGCCATCGATCCTGCCTTCCCGTTCGCGGACATCGAGCTTGTGCGTCGCATCGTGTCAAAGCCGCGGCTGCTGCTGTTCCGCATGGCGTCCGACCGGTTTTTCCAACAGCACGACCCCTGCGCCCTGCTGGGCGACAAGCTGCAGCTCGCCTTCCTCGACGGGATGCACCGCTGTGAGTTCCTGCTGCGCGACTTCATCAACACCGAGCGTCACTGCGCCCGCAACTCCATCATCGTCCTGCACGACTGCCTGCCGGTCGAGGAGCCGATGACCGACCGTTGCTACCTGGCCCAGCCCCCCATCGAGCCGCACCGTGAGTACTGGTGGGCCGGCGACGTCTGGCGCACCGCCCGGCTGCTGCGGCGCGCACGGCCGGACCTGTCATTCACCACGCTCGACGCGCCGCCGACCGGCCTGGTGTTGATCACCAACCTCGATCCCGGCTCCACGGCGCTCAGCGATCGCTACGACGAGCACGTGCGGACCATGCTGGGTTGGTCGATTACCGAGATCGGTCTGCAGCAGCACGCGGCCGACATGCAAGTTGAGCCTACAACAAATTATATCACCTCTGAACAGCTCACCACCCGGTTCTGGCTCTGATACGGACGATGATACAGATTGTAATTATTTCAAAAAATTATTAAGAAAGTCTTCACCGCGACCGTGCAATCTTGTCCCGACCCCAATCGCGGGGCACTGGAAGCTCCGGCATGCAACTTTCGACCATCGTCCCGGCATCATACGCGCCGACGCGCCTTGTCGCAGAGGATACGCTGGACCCGTTGGCCATCGTATTCCGCCGCAACATCGCCTCGCTGATCGGCTGCCAGCCAAGCCCGGGCGGCACGGAAAATCAGCTTCGGTGCGGGCCGGAGCTCGATGCGCTCGCCCTCGACCATGGCCGTCCCGGCGGTACCAAAGCATTGAACCTCGCGCTCATGCGCCTGATCCAGCCGACCCGGACTGCTGCCGCGGTCCTAACGGTAAAGAACGAGGGCTGCTTCCTGCTGGAGTGTATCGCCCACTACCGCGCGGTCGGGTTCGAGCATGTCTTCCTTTACACGAACGACAACTCGGACGGTTCGGACGCGCTGCTGGATGCGCTGGACCGCACAAATTTCGTGACTGTCATCCGCAATGAGGTCGGGCGTCTCGCATCGCCGCAGATCAAGGCCTACGAACACTCGATCCACCTGCTGCGCGCGCTGCGCGATTTCGAATGGGTGTCGTACTTCGACGTGGACGAGTTCCTGGTGCCAGCCGAGCACCACGACTACTCGGTCATTGAGGCCATCACCGCGCTGCAACGCCGCTACCCCAGCCGGCTTGGCGCGGCGTCTGACCCCACGGCTTCGGTATCTAACCGTAGGCCGTCCGCGATCTGCTACAATTGGAACTGGTTCGGCAGCCAGGGCCAGGTCCGGCAACAGGACGGGCTCGTGCAGGAACGGTTCAGCCATTCCGCCGCCCATTCCTTGGTGAAGTCCCTGGTGCGGCTGGCGGATATCGGCACCATGGCGGCAATCCACATTCCGGGCCCGGAGGGGATAGCCTTCGTGAATGCGGCGTTTGAACCCATCACGGTCGGCCCCAACTGCATGACGGCGCCCACGGATCCCGTTCACGGTGCGGTCAATCACTACTATCAGAAGTCATTCGAGGAGTTCGGCGTGAAGTCGCACCGCGGGCGCGGCGGCGTGCCGGGCGGTCTGGAGGGCAAAGGACTGCACACCTTCTTCGAGTGGGACGTGCCGGTTACTCCGGTTACCTACAAGCCGGCGCCGCCCCGCCTGCTCGCCCGCGTGCACGCCGAGCTTGCGGCGCTGCAAGCGATTCCCGCCATCGCTGACGCCGCGCTGTCTGCCACGCAGGCCTATCGTGTGCTGTCGCGTCAAGTGAATGGCAACGATCTTGATGCGAAATTTCACAGCATGCGGGCACGGTTCCAATCGACGACGTAACCGGCTATTTCAGTTACATGCAGCACTTGCTCGACGGCTATGCACGGTTCCGCGAGAGCTCCTGGCCTGAGCGCCGAGCTTTGTTCGAACGCCTAGCAGTGCAAGGCCAGCGGCCGCGCACCATGGTGGTCGCCTGTTCAGACAGCCGGGTCGATCCGGCCATGATATTCGATGCCGGCCCGGGCGAGCTGTTTGTGGTCCGCAACGTCGCCAACCTGGTGCCGCCATACCAGCCCGATGGCAACTATCATGGCACGAGCGCCGCGTTGGAGTTCGGCGTTTGCACTCTGGAGGTGCAGGACCTGATCGTCATGGGCCACGGCCTGTGCGGCGGCGTCCAGGCGCTGCTTTCCGATGTTGCGCCGCAAGGTGATTTCGTGGGTTCCTGGATCCACCTGGCCGAACGCGCCCGCAGCCGGGTGCTGGCCTGCGACGCGCCGGACCGGCAACTGGCCGGCGAGCAGGCGGTGGTCTGCGTCGCGCTCGAGAACCTCGCGAGCTTCCCGTGGATCGCCAGCCGGATCGCGGCCGGCACCCTCCGCCTGCACGGCGCGCATTTCGACGTGCGGTCCGGCGTGCTGGCGACCCTGCAGCCCGATGGCAGCTTTGCTGCTGCCTAAAGTATTGTCCAAACGATTTGCTCTCTCGATTGGAGAAAGCTTTAGCCTGCCGCCTCCAGCGCCTCCTCTGCCGCCATCCACACACCCTCCGCCGCCGCCAGCTCGCGCCCAATTGCCGCCAAACGCTGATTGGCTTCCGTCACCGCTTGCGACTGGCCCGACGCATACAGCGCCGGATCGGCGAGCCGTGCCTCGATGCGCATGCGTTCGGCTTCCAGCTTGCCAATGCGCGCCTCAGCGTCCCGCGCCTGCCGGCGCAGCGGCGCCAACTGCACCCGCGCCTCGGCCCGCTCCCGCCGCTCATCCTTGCGGTTCGGTCCGGCGTCCGCTTTCCCCGCTGGCCGCGCCCGCTCGACCAGCAGCGCGCGGTAGTCGTCCATGTCGCCCTCATACGGCCGCACCGTGCCGTCGCCGACCAGCCACAGGCGGTCCGCCACCAGCTCCACCAAATGCGGGTCGTGGGTGATCAGCAGCACAGCACCCTGAAAATCCGCCAGCGCCCGCACCAGCGCCTCTCGTGCGTCGATGTCCAGGTGGTTCGTCGGCTCGTCCAGGATCAGCAGTTGCGGCGCGTCGCGCGTGGCCAGCGCCAGCAGCAGCCGGGCCTTCTCGCCGCCCGACAGGCTGCCGACCGGCGTGTCCGCCCGGTCCGCGTCCAGGCCGAACCGCGCAAGCTGGCTGCGCACCTGCGGCGGCAGCGCGCGGGGCAGGGCGCGGGCCATGTGCGCCACCGGCGTCTCGTCCAGCACCAGCTCGTCCGTCTGATGCTGCGCGAAATAGCCGACCCGCAGCTTCGGGCTGCGCCGGATCGTGCCGGACAGCGGCTCCAACCGCCCGGCCAGCAGTTTTGCCAGCGTGCTTTTTCCATTGCCGTTGGCGCCGAGCAGCGCAATCCGGTCGTCCATATCGACGCTGAGCGACAGTCCGCTCAGCACCCGCGTCGCGCCATATCCGGCAATCACGCGGTCCAGCACCAGGATCGGCGGGCTGAGCCGCGCCGGCTCCGGGAAGTCAAACCGGGTGGGCGCCGACTCCACGACCGTGTCGAGCACCGGCAGCTTTTCCAGCGCCTTGATGCGGGCCTGCGCCTGCCGCGCCTTGGTGGCCTTGGCGCGGAACCGGTCCACAAAGCTCTGCATGTGCGCGCGCTGGGCGGCGATGCGCTCGGCGGCGCGGCTGGTCTGCATGGCGTGCTCGGTGCGGATGCGGACGAACTCGTCGTAGCCGCCGGGTGTCAGGCTGAGCTTGCGTTGGTCCAGATGAGCGATGCTCTGCACGGCGCGGTCCAGCAGGCCGCGGTCGTGCGATACTATTAGACAGGCGCCGGGGAAGCGGGCCAGCCAGGTCTCGAGCCACAGCGTCGCCTCGAGATCCAGATGGTTCGTCGGCTCGTCCAGCAGCAGCAGGTCGGGGGCGGCGAACAGGGCCGCGGCCAACGCCACCCGCATGCGCCAGCCGCCGGAGAAGCTGTCCACTGCGCGCGCCTGCGCCGCCGCATCGAAGCCGAGCCCGGCCAGGATCGCCGCAGCCCGCGCCGGCGCCGCGTCGGCCCCAATGGCGCGCAGCCGTTCATGCACCTCGGCGAGCCGCAGCGGCGGTGCAGTGTCGAGTTCGGCCAGCAGCGCCAGGCGCTCCGTGTCGGCCAGCAGCACGGTGTCGAGCAGGTTGCCGTCGCCGCTCGGCGCCTCTTGCCGGACCTGGGCCATGCTGGCGCGGCTGCTGAAGGTGATCTCGCCGCCATCGACCGGCAGCTCGCCGGCGATGGCCTTCAGCAGCGTGCTTTTGCCAGCGCCGTTGCGGCCCACGAGCCCGATCCGCCGGCCGGGATCGACGCGCAGCTCCGCCTGGTCCAGCAACGTGCGGCCGGCCATGCGGAGGGTAACGCGGTCGAGGGTCAGCAGGCTCATGGCTGGGATGTAGGCGCAGCCGCCGCATCGGGAAAGCCCGGCCAAGCCGGGGCCCGAGCGCCATCTTGCTGAAGCGGGGTCCTTAGCCTAAACGCCGAGGCAACGTTGATAGGAATCCGCCATGGCTACCGAGCGCACGCTGTCCATCCTCAAGCCCGACGCTACCCGCCGCAACCTGACCGGCAAGATCAATGCGGTGTTCGAGGAGGCGGGCCTACGCATCATCGCGCAAAAGCGGCTGCAGCTGTCACAGACGCAGGCGGAGGCGTTCTACGGCGCCCATCGTGAGCGCGGCTTCTTTAAGGACCTGGTCGGCTTCATGGTGGGCGGCCCCGTCGTCGTGCAGGTGCTGGAGGGCGAGGACGCCATCGCGCAGAACCGCAAGCTGATGGGCGCCACCAACCCGGCCAATGCCGACGCGGGCACCATCCGCAAGCTGTTTGCCGAGAGCATCGAGGCCAACAGCGTGCACGGCTCCGACAGCGCCGAGGCTGCCGCGCACGAGATCGGCTTTTTCTTCGCAGGCACCGAGATCGTCGGCTGATCCTGATGCGCCGGGCTGGGCCTCTGCTGCTGGCGGCAGGCCTCGCCGCCTGCGGTCCGGCCGATAGGCCCATCGTGCTGCGCCCGCCTCCCGTTATCGCCGATTCGAGTATTGACGGCCGTTACCGGGGTACGGTCCGCTTGATTCGTGCCGCCGGGCCATATTGCCCGCGCAGCGGCGCCCGAGTGCTGGAGGTCGCCCGCGGCATCGTCTCGCTATCCTACAGCAGCGGACCTCGCCAGCGCGTGTCCCTCACCGCGCAGATCGCTCCGGACGGCCGTATTCAGGCCAGCGACGGCGAGGGCACGCTGGAGGGCCAGGTCGCCAATGGCCGACTGGATGTCACTGTGGCCAGCCGGCAATGCGAGCACCGGTGGTCGTTGACGCGGGTCGAGTAGCCAACAGCGGAGCGGTGCGGCTAGGCGACAAAAATCAGCAATCCGACCAGCAACACCGTTATCGCGACGACTGCGCCCATGGTGAATGTCGTGAAGCGGGACCAAAAGATTTGGCGGTCGGCAACAAAGGCCTCGTTGATGTCGGGCACCGGGGTGCTCTGCTTGGTTTCGGAAACGTCCATGATCTGCCTCGGGTTACGGACAAGTTAAAAGGTATTTACGGCGTGAAGGCCAAAGGCGGCAAGGGCGAGGCGAGGCTGGCAGCCCCGTCATAGGCGCCGGGCACGCCAGACGCGTACAGTCGGAGCGCTTTGGGGTAGATGCGGTGCTCCTGGATCAGCACCCGGGCGGCCAGGCTGGCCTCGGTATCGCCGGGCAGCACCGGGACCGCGGCCTGGGCCAGGATGGGGCCGGCGTCCATCTGGTCCGTGACCAGGTGCACGGTGCAGCCATGCAGCTTCACGCCGCCAGCCAGGGCGCGGGCGTGGGTGTCGAGGCCGGGGAAGGCCGGAAGCAGGCTCGGATGCACGTTCAGCATGCGCCCCGCCCATGCGCTCACCAGGAACGGCGTCAGCAGCCGCATGTAGCCGGCGAGGCACACGAGGCCGATGCCGTGCTCCGTCAGTGCGGCGTGAATTGCGGCCTCATGCGCGGCGCGGTCACGGGCGAACGGGCGGTGATCGATGCATCGTGCCGCGACGCCGCGCCCGGCCGCCAGTTCCAGGCCCGCGACGTCCGGACGGTTCGACAGCACGAGCGCGATCCGGGCGGGGTAGCCCGGCGCCTCCGCCGCATCCAGCAGCGCTCCGAGGTTGCTGCCCCGCCCGCTGATGAGCACGGCAACCCGGGCGGGGATCACGCCAGCCAGTCGGCGGGGGTGCGGACCTGCGCCGCTGCTGGACCGTCGCAGGCCTCGACGCGGCCGATCGGGAACACCGTCTCGCCATGCCCGGCCAGCAGCGCGGTCGCGGCGGCCGAGTCGCTCACCACCAGCGCCATGCCGACGCCGCAGTTGAACACCCGCAGCATTTCGTCGGCCGCGACACCGCCGGTCTGCGCCAGCCAGCGGAATACCGGCGGCAACGGCCATGCGCCCGTGTCCAGCACCGCGCGCATCCCGTCCGGCAGCATGCGCGGCACGTTGCCCGGCAGCCCGCCCCCGGTGATGTGCGCCGCCGCCCGCAGCAGCCCGGCGCGATGCAGCGCCAGCATGGCCCTCACATAGATCCGCGTCGGCTGCAGCAATGCCTCCGCTAAGGTCTCGCCCGGCGTCCAAGGTGCGGTTGCATCCCAGCCCAGGCCGCTGATCTCGACGATCCGGCGCACCAGGGAAAAGCCGTTGCTGTGCACGCCGCTGCTGGCCAGGCCCAGTATGGCGTCCCCCGCCGCGACGCCGGCCGGCAGCAGGGCATTGCGCTCCGCGGCCCCCACGCTGAAGCCCGCCAGGTCGTAGTCGCCGGCGGCATACAGGCCCGGCATCTCCGCCGTCTCGCCGCCGACCAGCGCGCAGCCGGCCTGTTGGCAGCCCTCGGCGATGCCGGCGATGACGCGGGCGGCCTGCTCGACCGATAGGGCGCCGGTCGCGAAATAATCGAGGAAGAACAGCGGCTCAGCGCCTTGAACGACCAAATCGTTGACGCACATCGCCACGAGGTCGATGCCCACCGTGTCGTGCAGCCCGGTCTCGATGGCGATCTTAAGCTTGGTGCCGACCCCGTCCGTGGTGCTGACCAGCACCGGGTCGCGGAATCCGGCGGCGCGCAGGTCGAACAACGCGCCGAACCCGCCCAAGGACCCCATCACCCCGGGCCGCGACGTGGCGCGGGCCAGCGGCTTGATCCGGTCCACCAGCGCGTCGCCTGCCGTAATATCAACACCGGCGTCGCGATACGTGACCCCATTGCGGGGAGGGGTGTCGGTCATGCCAAAGGTCCTGTGACGGCGCAGTTCTGGATGCGGGAACGGTTAGGATGCGGTAATAGCCGGGGATGACGGGTCCGGACAGAGGCAGCGGCATCTCGGCGGTTCGTGGCTCGCACGAGGTCGTGAACCTGCCCAACATCATCACCTTCGGCCGGCTCTGCGCCGTGCCGCTCGCGGTGTGGCTGGTGATCCAGCGTGAGACGGGGTTCGCCTTCGGCCTGTTCGCGCTGGCCGGCCTATCGGACGCTGTCGATGGCTGGCTCGCCCGGCGGCGCGGCGGCAGCGCGCTCGGCGCCATGCTGGACCCCGTCGCCGACAAGGCGCTGCTGGTCAGCATGTTCATCACCCTCGCCGCCGTGGGCGTGCTGCCGAGCTGGATCGCCATCCTCGTGGTGTTCCGCGACCTGGTGATCGTCGGCGGCATCATGGTGATGTGGCAGCTCTCGATGCCGGTGCGCATCAAGCCCCTGCTGTTCTCCAAGCTCAACACGGCGCTGCAATTGCTGCTGGTCGGCGTGGTATTGTTCCTGGAGGGGTTCGCGCTGCAGGCGCCGTGGCTGCGCGCCCTGTTGATCTTGACGGTGGCCGCCACGACGCTCGGGTCCGGCGGCGCCTATGTGTGGAAGGCTGCACGAAACCGATGAAGGCATTCGACCTGTCCCGGCTCGAACCGACGCTGTCTCCGCCTCCGCCCCCGGTTCCGGCGCCAGAGCCGGAGGCGCGATTGCCACTACCCGAGCCGGAAGCGCGCTTCCCGTCGCCGAATGCCACCCGGGCGCAGCGGTTCGGCCTGCTGGCTGGGCTGCTGGTGGTGCTCGCGGCGGTGCTGCATCTGT
Organism: Rhodospirillales bacterium; assembly: GCA_025351925.1. Lineage (GTDB taxonomy): Bacteria > Pseudomonadota > Alphaproteobacteria > Acetobacterales > Acetobacteraceae > CAHJXG01. The sequence continues at coordinate 9,835 of JANXVC010000516.1, forward strand.
TCGCCTCCATCCTGCTGCCCTTCGTGGTGGCGGCTGGCATCGCCTATTTCCTCGATCCGCCCACCACGCGGCTGACCCGGGCGGGTATGCCGCGCGGCCTTGCGGCACTGCTGATGGTGGTGGCGCTGGTCGCGGCTGGGCTGCTATTCGCCTTGCTGCTCTATCCGCTGCTGCTGGCGCAGGTCGGCATCCTGATCGGCCGCGTGCCGACCTACGTCTATTCCGTGCGGCTCTGGGCCGGCGAGGTCATCAGCCACCTGCAGGAGCGCCTGGGCTCCGAATACGTGGACGAGAAGCTGCGCGACCTCGTTGGCGGCCAGGCCGGCGCCATGCTGGCCTTTCTGGCAGCGGCGCTCAGCCGGATCGTCGGCGGCGGCTTCGCCCTATTCAACGTGCTGTCGCTGGTGATCGTGACCCCTGTCGTCGCGTTCTATCTGCTGCGCGATTGGCGCCGGGCGGTGGCGCGGGTCGATAGCTGGCTGCCCCGCCGCTACGCCGGGGTGCTGCAGGCGCAGGCGCGCGAGGTGGACCGCATCCTATCCGCCTGGCTGCGCGGCCAGGCGCTGTGCTGCCTGGTGCTGGCGCTGTTCTATGCCGTCGCGCTGTCGGCGGTAGGGCTCGACCTCGGGCTGATCGTCGGCATTTCGGCCGGGCTGCTGTCGTTCATCCCCTATGTCGGCAGCATCACCGGCGGCGTCGCCAGCATCGGGCTCGCGTTTGCGCAGTTCCCGACCTGGACCGGCGTCGCCACGGTCGCCGGGGTGTTCGTCGTTGGGCAGGTCCTGGAGGGCTACGTCATCTACCCGCGCTTCCTCGGTGACCGCGTGGAGCTGCACGCCGTTTGGGTCATCTTTGCGCTGTTCGCCGGCGGCGCTGCGTTCGGGTTCCTGGGCGTGCTGCTGGCGGTGCCCGTTGCGGCCGCCATTGGTGTGCTGCTGCGCTTCTGGCTGCGCCGCTATCTGCAGAGCCCGCTGTATCTCGACCCGCCGGTTTGACCGCCATCCGCCAGCTGGCGCTGCCGTTCGTGCACGCGCCGCGCCTGACCGAAGCCGAGTTCCTGCCCAGCGCCAGCACCCGGCCCGCGCTGGCCTGGCTGTCCGCCGAGTGGCCGGGCCGACGCATGGCGCTATGGGGCGGACCAGGGTCCGGCAAGACGCACCTGCTGCACATTTGGACCACCCGCGCCGGCGCCAGCCTGATTGACGGACCGGCGCTGCGTGACATTGGGCCATCGGGCCCCTTGGCGATCGACGACGCGGATCT
>JANXVC010000531.1 GCA_025351925.1 Rhodospirillales bacterium
GCTGGCTGTCGCGGCCGCACCCCTACGCCGCCGGCCTGCTCGCCCTCGCGGTCTTTGCGCCCGTGCTGATCTGGAACGCCGAGCACGGCTGGGCCTCCCTGTTGTTCCAGGCCGGCCGCGCCGGAAGCAGCCGGCTGCAACCGTTCGGCCCGCTTTCGACGCTAGCGGGGGAGGCGCTGTTCATCCTGCCGTGGATTTGGCTGCCGCTCATTGTTTGCGGCACGGTCGCTGTTCGACGCGGGCCGCGAGATCCCGGACGCTGGATGCTGGCGTGCTTGGCGCTGCCGCCCATCCTGACGTTCCTGGCCGTGTCCCTGCACAGCCGCGTGCTGTTCCACTGGGCGGCGCCGGGCTATCTGATGCTGTTCCCGCTGCTCGGCGACGCCATCGGGCGCCGGCGGCGGGCCAGCCGTTCGATCCGAGTCTATCTCGCAGTGACCGCCGCAACCGTGGCGCTCGGCGCCGCATTCGTCGCGAGCGAGGTGCGCTTCAACTGGCTGCCCGAGGTGTTCGAGGACTTCACGCTCGGCACCGACCCCGACCTCGACGCGGTGGATTGGACATCGGTGCGAACCGACCTGGCCGCCCGCGGCTTGTTGGGCAGGCCCGGCTTGGTCGTCGCCGCGACCCGGTGGCATGACGCCGGGAAGATCGACTATGCGCTGGGCGGCAGCATGACGGTCATCTGCCTGGGTGCCGATCCCAGGGAGTACGGGCTGATTGCCGGTGCGGAGGAACACACCGGAAAGGACGTGCTGATCGTCGCTCCGCGCACCTCGTTGGCCCAGGTCACGGCGCAGTTCGGGGCGTCGTTCGATGCGTTGGAGACCCTGCCGCCTGCCATGGTCCAGCACGCCGGCCGGCCGGCGATGGTGCTGCCGCTATTTATGGGACACCGTCTGCGCCGTCTCGAAGCAAGCCTTCATTGATGCGAAGCCGGCCAGTGCCTATCAGCGGCAATCATTGCCGCTGCGGTTGGATGCGCGCACGCGGTTGTCGGCGATCACCACCTCCGTCCGGCACCGGAAGGAATAGGTCCGGGGATACAGGCCGAATTCGCCAGGACCTCCGGCGCGGGTGCTCTGACCGCTGTAGCCGCCGATGCGGCCGGCGTCGAGCGTCTCGTAGATCAGCCGCTCGCCGTCCACGGTGGTGATCGCGTCGGCGGGCGGGCCGAAGCGCTGGATCAGCTCGGCCTTGCTGTGTCCGACCAGGCGGGACAGTGCGTCATAGGCATCGGTCTGCGCGGCCAGCGACGACCATAGGAGGGCTATAATCACCACCGGCCTGCCGCATTTTGCCGCCAGGGTCATCGCTGCCCGCAGTCTTTGGTGTCGCAAGCGCATGGCGGATGGCCCTCTTCGGTCAGACGAGGAAAGTGGTCCGGGCGTTGCAAGCTGCAACATCCCGTTGCATTTTGGAGCAATTGCCCCGTACGTCTAAGAATGGGACAGTCTGCACATAGTAAAACAACAAACAATAAGCCATTGCCGGCGACCTGGAAGCCGCTACTGTGGAGATAAGAAAAGCGGAGGAAAATAATGGCGATGATGCGAGCGGCAATTTTTGTCGAGCCCGGCCGGATCGTGCTGGACGACAAGCGCATTCCGGACGTCGGCGCACTCGAAGCCCTCGTGCGGATCACCACAACGACGATCTGCGGCACCGACGTCCATATCCTGAAGGGCGAATACCCGGTCGCGAAGGGGCTGACAATCGGCCATGAGCCGGTCGGCGTGATCGAGAAGCTCGGCTCGGCTGTCGCCGGCTACCAGGAGGGCCAGCGCGTCATCGTCGGCGCGATCACGCCGAGCGGCACCAGCAATGCCTGCCTGTGCGGATGCCTGTCGCAGGACGGCGCCGGCACCAAGCACGGGTTCAAGGCGATGGGCGGCTGGCGGTTCGGCAACACGATCGACGGCTGCCAGGCGGAATACGTGCTGGTGCCCGACGCCAACGCCAACCTGACGCCGGTGCCGGACGACCTTATCGACGAGCAGGTGCTGATGTGCCCAGACATCATGACGACCGGGTTTGCCGGCGCCGAAAGCGGGCAGGTGCGGATCGGCGACACCGTGGCAGTGTTCGCCCAGGGTCCGATCGGGCTGTGCGCCACCGCGGGGGCGAAGCTCTCGGGTGCGACGACGATCATCACGGTGGACGGGATCGCCCAGCGGCTGGAGATCTCGCGGCAAGTCGGCGCCGACTTCACCATCAATTTCCGCGAGACGGAGCCGGTCGCGGAGATCATGCGCCTGACCGACGGGCGCGGCGTCGATGTGGCGATCGAGGCGCTCGGCACGCAGCAGACCTTCGAGAACGCGCTGCGGGTGCTGCGGCCCGGCGGCACGCTGTCGAGCCTCGGCGTGTATTCGAGCGACCTGCGCATCCCGCTGGGAGCGTTCAGCGCCGGGCTGGGCGACATCAAGATCGTGACCAGCCTGTGCCCCGGCGGCAAGGAGCGGCTGCGGCGGATGATGGCGGTGATCCAGTCCGGCCGGGTTGACCTGAAACCGCTGGTTACCCATCGGATGAAACTCGAGCAGATCGAGGCGGCATACGAGCTGTTCGCCAACCAGCGCGACGGCGTGCTGAAGATCGCGATTACACCCTGAACCGAAGGTCACGCTTGGCGCGCAGGGCGACACGCATGGACCTCGCTGCAGGACGTTGCCGAAGACGGTGCGTCCTGCCTTGATTAGCCGATGGCGAGCGGTTATGGACGAGGCGTCCGACGTGGATGGGTGGCCGAGCGGTTTAAGGCAGCGGTCTTGAAAACCGCCGAGCGTGCAAGCGTTCCGTGGGTTCGAATCCCACCCCATCCGCCAAATCGCTAACGTATCCCGTTGATTAACATATGCATTTTGGACTGCCTGGTGTGACCTTCCACATTCTAGCCCATGTCAGCACTGAGAGTTCCCCCTCACCGTCCGAGGCTGACCGTCGCAGCATCGTTCGATGGTGAGTGCTGACCTGACCGCGGTTGTCGAGGCGCTCTGGTGCATCCCACGGCCAGGTCCGAACAATTTTTCGTCCGCACCGACGTTCGTCGCGCTGAGCGAGTTGTGTGAGGCACGCTACGGCCGCGGCAAGGCTAGGTTCGCGCTGAGCACCGCATTGCGGTCCTTGGGACTGCCATGCACGCTGCCCGCCAAGCAGGCCGGATTGTCGCTCGATCCGGCAGGCGTAGCGAAAGCGATCGACCAGGCCTTCGGTAGGACGACCACCGTGCGCCGCCACATGTGTCCGCTCGATCTGGCCGACGAGCTGCCGCCCTTGAGGTTTGGCTGCGCACGGGTCGGCAAGTTCAGTGCGGAGGAGCTGGAAGCGATGTTTGACGCGCCGAAGCTGGCGCGTAACTTCCCGACAATGCGCTTAGAGGCAAAGCGTCTCGCACAGTTTCACTGGCTGGTCGTCGAAGAGGAGGTCGAGATCGACCCGCGCCCCGAGGCTCGCGCGGCGCCGTTTTTCTTCATGGAAATGCGCCGCGACCTTGGGGAGATCGAGCCGCACCTTGGCCGTT
>JANXVC010000532.1 GCA_025351925.1 Rhodospirillales bacterium
CCTTCTCCTCGTGCGTCAGACAGCTGAGATCAGGAAGCTCGGTCATCCCCGCTTTGAATCCCAAGCATCAGGGTCACGTCAAGCCGCCTCACGCGCAGCGCCAGACATTCCAGATCAACGGGGGAGATGAGCAGACACCGACATTCCGGCTCACGGCCACGCTGCCCGAGGGGCTGAGCCGTGGGCTGGACCTATCCGTGGTGCTGCCTCCTTGGCTGACGGCGGTGTCGGCGCGGGTCGTGGCGGTCGGGACCGACATTGCCCCGCAGACCCAAATTGCCGACGGCCATGGCGGCATCATTTTCGGCGACACGCTGAATACGCCGGATGGCCAGATCCCAAACGCCCCGAACACGGCGGCCGATCAGGTGCAGATTGACGTCGTCGTCCGACCCACCCGCGTCCCGGATGGTCCCGTCCCGCACTCAATACCCATCCAGGCCGCGGTCAGCATCGGGGCGCCGGGCCAGGCGAGCACGGCGGTGGCCAGCGTCGTCGTGGGCGTCGCCGACCCGGTATCGCCGCTGATTGCGTTGACCCTCATCGGCGCCGGCCCGGGCATGGTTTGGAATGGGCAGGTCGCGACCTTTCGCCTCGCCGCAACGCTGCCGCCCGGTTTCAGCACAGCGTTCCGCATCGCCGACAGCCTGCCGGCCGGGTTCGCTTACGTGTCAGGGTCGGCGCGCGTCGTGCAGGCCGGCGGGGTCGTGTCGTCCGGCACAGCCACGCTGGCTACACCGGCCGTGCGCGTGACGGGTCCCTTGCTGACCCTTGATTTCGGTGCGGTCGATGTGTTGGCCTTTCTAGGCCGGCAGGTCATCGTCGAGCTGCAGGCGCAGATCGCCGCCCCGGTCGGCACGACGCTGGTCAGTTCGGCGACCGTGGAGACCGGATATACTCCTGCCGTCGCTGCATCCTTGGTGGCGCTGGTGGGGAACACGCCGCCCAACGTGACGGGGCTGCCGTCCACCGACGCCGCCCGGGACGACACGGCGCTGACGCCTTTTGCGGGCATCGTGGTGACCGATCCCGACACCGGACAGCAGCAGACCTTGCAGATCACGCTCAGCAGCCCGGCCAATGGCATTCTCAGCAACCTGGGTGCTGGACGCTATAATGCCGCCGCCGGCGTTTACACCGTGGCGGGAACAGCTGGCGCCGTCATGGCCGCCGCCGCCGCGCTCCGCTTCACGCCTACCCGCCACCAGGCCAGCCTGGGTCAGCAGGTGCAGACCGATCTGAGCGTCCAGATTCGCGACAGTGCAGGCGCCGCCGGGCTGGCTGTAGTGACCCGTTTGACAATCACGACGGCGAATACCGCTCCGGTGGTCCACAACGCGGCGCCAGGCCAGACGGTGACCCCTGGCGTGCCGGTCCGCCTGTTCACCGGCCTGTCGCTATTGGATGCCGACATCGGCCAAATTGAGACGCTGACCATCCAGTTTGCCGACCCCGCATTAGGCGCGCTGCGCGGCGTGGGTCTAGGCCGTTATGACCCGGCGTCCGGCCTATTTACCTCGACGGGCACGCTTACAGCGCTTATGGCTGAGGCCGCGGGGCTGGTGTTCACCGCAGCAAGCCGAGCCATTACAACTGAGGCCCTCGTGACCGTCACGATCGACGACGGCGCGGGAGGCGTCGCTAGGGACACCAGTTCGATGACGGTTCTGACCGGCGCGCTGCCGACGCCGATAGCCGTGGACCTGGCGCCAGCGCGGCCGTTTGCGCCCACGGTCCCAGCGGCGCAGCTTTTTATCGGGCCGGCACCGGCCAATTTGGTCGTCGTGCCTGCCGGCTTCAGCCTACTTGAAGGCACCAAAGGACGCGACGCCTACTTCGTGGAAGGCTACGCGGCCACGCCGCAATGGGACACGTTGACTAGTTTTGGCGCGGGCGATGCGGTTGTCCTCTGGGGCTTCCGGGCGGGCATCTCGGCATTCACCTGGTCGGACAATGACGGCCCGAGCGGCCATGCCGGCCGCACCCTGCGGGCTGATATCTCCGGCGCCGGCACCGCGACCACCAGCGTGACCTTTGCCGGCCGGGTCGCCAGCGATACCGACCGCTTCGCCATCAGCACGGGACGCTTCAACGGGCTGGAGTTTCTTTCAGTCCTGTCGCCGTCGTGACGAGGTGAGCCTCTTCCGTTCCTGGCCGCCACATAAGTTTCAGCCGGCCCCGTAATGCAGTTGCGCTGATGGCATCCTGCCTTTCGCAATGGTATAATCCTGATGACGAAAGGGAAGGATGCCGTCATGCATAGCGCTCGTCATCGACTGTACTGCATTGGCCCACTTTGGATGCTGTATTCATGACCGGTCTGCGCCTGCCGCGGCGGCCGGCGAGCTATACCAAACAGGTGGCGCTGGTGCTGCAGGGCGGCGGCGCACTCGGCAGCTACCAGGGCGGGGTGTACGAGGCACTGGCCGGGTCGGAGTACCTGCCGGACTGGGTCGCCGGCATCTCGATCGGCGCGATCAACGCTGCGCTGATTGCCGGCAATGCGCCCGAGCGCCGGGTGGAGCGGCTGCGCCAATTCTGGGAGGAGATCACCCCGCCATTCTGGCCCGGCGTGCCGTCGATCGACCTGGGCGACGCCGGGCGGCAGGCCGGGGCACTACGGGCGCTGCTGTTCGGCACGCCGGGGTTCTTCCGCCCGCAAGACCCCGCCGCGTGGTTCCGCATTCCGCCGCCCACAAGCTTCTATGACACAAGCGCGCTCAAGTTGACGCTGGAACGGCTGGTCGATTTCGACCGCATCAACGCGCGCGCCATCCGGTTCAGCGTCGGCGCGGTGAACGTCCGCACCGGCAACTTCGCCTATTTCGACAATGCAAAGATCGCCATCCGCGCCGAGCACGTCATGGCGAGCGGTGCGCTGCCCACCGGCTTCCCAGCCATCGAGATCGACGGCGAGTCCTATTGGGACGGCGGTCTGGTGTCCAACACGCCGCTGCAATACGTGCTGGACACCACGCCCCGCCAGAGCCGGCTCAGCTTCCAGGTGGACCTGTTCCCGGCGGCCGGCGCGGTGCCGGCCACGATCCAGGAGGCGCAGGAGCGGGAAAAAGACATCCGCTTCTCCAGCCGCACCCGCGCCGCCACTGATAGTTTCACGGTCCGGCACGATATGTGCCGCCTGATCGACCTGCTCTGGGCCAAGCTGCCGCCTGAACTGCGCGCCACCAATGAGGCCGAGACGCTGCACGGCTTTGGTTGTAGTACGAGCATGGACATCGTCGAGCTGATCTACCGGACCGACGTCGCGCAGGGCCAGTCGAAGGACTACGAGTTCAGCCGGCCGACCATGGAGGCTCGCTGGGCGCAGGGCCGGGCGGACGCGCTCACCACGCTGCGCGCCGCCCCCTGGCTGGCGCCGATGCCGCTGGAGCTGGGCGTACGCACCTTCGATGTGCTGCAGCCGAGCCATTTGCCGCTCACCGTCAATGCATAGGATCGCACGACGTGCCTAATTCCCTGAGATGGTGCGGGCGGTCGGAATCGAACCGACACTCCTTGCGGAACCGGATTTTGAGTCCGGCGCGTCTACCAGTTCCACCACGCCCGCAACGCGCTATCCATGCCAGAGCCGGGCGCGCGCGACAAGCCAGACGTGACGACGAACCGCGAAAAGCTGTTTGCATCGCGGCGGTGGCGGCGTTATAGGGGCGTCCCACCTGATCCCGGATAGCTCAGCTGGTAGAGCAAGCGACTGTTAATCGCTCGGTCGTTGGTTCGAGTCCAACTCCGGGAGCCAGGTCAGGGTCCGACCGCCACCAAACACTTCGTAGAACTACGTAGCGGCGGTGGACCGCGGCAGTCTGCACCAGCATCATCCGATGCGCTGCCAAATGAGTTCAAGGCCCGAACTGCGGTCCAGCACGCGCGAGAGCGGCACCACTATGATGTGGTCTGGACCCTGAAAGGTGATTCGGCGCACTTGGTCGGCAAATCCATCTAGGCTGGATGCGCCATCCACGCGGGTTATGAGTGTCTCTCCGTCAAACTGGTAAGCTCCAGTATAGGAAAAGAAAGCGCGTTGCGGGGTATCGGGCGGCATAGCCGGGCGACCGTCGGCAACCGTGCCAATCATCCGCTCGGCTTCAAACAGAACAAGTCCCATCGGTGTCGGTCCGAGCGGCGACGGCGCTTCGTTGCCTATTTCGTCAAAGGCGCGCGCTTCGATCAGTTTCCACGTGCCAACTAGCGTTTGCATGGACACCCCTTCCCCCCTACTCGTCAGCCAAAGAGCGCTTCATCAGCACGACTTCGGACCCTCGGTTCTGCTCTAAACCTACCCTATGCCACCCAAGGCGTGCGTATAGCGGTTCAGCCGTCCAGGTGTAGAGCCACAAGGCGGGCAGAGACGCGGCCATCGCAAATTCTTCCGCCCGCCGCACCAGCGCAGTCGCATATCCACGCCTGCGGAACGCTGGGTGTACGAAGACCCCGGCGAGCCAGGGCGTGAGGTCAGGACGGCTGGCCAGGTCCTGGGCTGCCAAGCTGGCAGTGCCAACCGGCCGGTTCTGCTCGAACAGCACGAACGTCTCCTCGGGACCGACCGGCGGCGTCAGGATCAGCGCCGTCATGTCCGCAACACTCCGGCTGCCAGGGTAGGCGAAGGCCTCCACCAGCCACTCCGCGACGAGGGGCGCCAATCCGGGCTGGTCGGAGACAGCAGCGATGCTGGTGCGCATCCGTGAGACCTCATGTGATAAAAAAAATTGGCATGCGGGTCGAATGTTGGTTCCGCAACAAATTATGGCCGGCCCGTGGTTGATGGGTCCAACCGCACAGCGCGCAAGCTGAAAGACAGCGGCAACCACGGCCGGTCCGGCCAAGCCCAACACCCGTCGCCGTCGTGGACCAGGCAGCGGAACATCCGCCAGGTCACGCGCGGGTGCTCGTGCAGCCACTCCAGCCGCAGCCCGGCGTCGTGCAGCGCGCCCAGAATGTCGCCCAGCGAGTGCAGCCAGTTCACCTGGCGCTGGTTGGCGAGCCGTGCGTTCGGGTCGGCGTAGTCGCTCGGATCGTCAATCACGAGCGGATCGCGTCCGAAATAGGGGGCGAACCACCCGGGCCTGCCGCTCGCGTCCACCCCGGCCATGTCGTCGAACACCAGCGCCGCCGGGTGCGCGTCGGCGAAGTAGAGCGCGCCGCCCGGCCGCAGGAAGTGCGCGACGACGCGCGCCCACCGCGCCACGTCGGGCAGCCACGTGATCGTGCCCCAGGTGGTGAAAACAAGGTCAAACGACGCGGGCTCCGGGATCGCCGCCGGCGCGTCGTAGAGGTCGGCCTGCACGAAGCGCGCGGCCAGGCCCAACTCGGCCGCAAGCGAGCGTGCCGCCTCGACCGCGGGGCCGGAGAAATCGAGGCCGGTGACCTCGGCGCCGCGCTGGACCAGGATCAGGCTATCCTTGCCGAAGTGGCATTGCAGATGCAGCACGCGCAGCCCGGCGACGGAGCCCAACTCCGCCTCCTCGATCGCGTTCAGACGGCCCTGGCCCGCCCGCAACGGGGCGAGGTCGTATCCGGGTCCGCCGAGGTGCACTGCCACCCGCTCGTCCCAGTTGGCCCGGTTCAGCTCGCGCCAGTCACTCATCACCTATGCCTCGTATTGCTTGATCGCAGGCCATCATTACCCTGCCGCCCAGGACAGCACCGCCCACCAGCCCGGTAGCGTAACGAACGACAGCAGGATGCCTAGGCCTACCATGGCCGTAATCACCCGGGCATCAAGCCCGTGCTGCAGCGCGACAATCGAGGCTCCAACCTGCAGCCCCACGCACAGCAGGCACAATTCGGCAATCAGCGCGATGAACGGCGGAAACGTCATCAACAGCCGCAGGGTACGGCCAACGACCCGGCGGGGGGTGGCGTCCCTGTCCGGCCCGGGCATGTGCAGCGACGCCACTGCGAGACCCAGGGTGTTCAGCACCAAATAGGTGCCGAGCGGATCCATGAGCAATCCGACCTGCAGCTGGTCAGGAGCATAGAAAGCCAGGATCATGGGCAAGCCGACGAACGAAGTGTTGGCCAGCCCGCCGCACAGCATGAGGGCGCCCGAGGTGGCCGGCGGCAGCTTCAGTCCGCGCCCCACCACGTAGAAGAACGCCCCCCATCACGAACATGAGCCACGGCAGCGCCACCGGGAGCAGCAGCGTGATGTCGGGCCCATGCGCATGCAGCTGGGTCAGCGTGAGCGCGGGCAGGGCGATGTTGATGATGACGGCGTTGAGCGCCGCGACGCCGCCGTCTTGGAGCCGGCCGGTGCCGCGCAGCACGACGCCACTGGCGAGGCACACGGCGAGAAGCAAGATGTTGCTCATGAATGCGCTGAACCAACTCTGCGCCCTCGGCCGCGAGCTGCACCTGATTGCGTGCGGTGGCGATTACGCCGGGTGCCAGGTTGTTCACCGTGACGCCGCGGCTGCCGAGCTGGCGGGCGCGGTTGAGCACCCAGTTCTGCTGAGCGGCCTTGGTCGCGCCATAGATCAGCTTGGCGGGACTGGGCCGCAGCTGCTGGGTGTTGCCGATTGCGAGCACCCGACCCCCAGCCGCGCTGGGCTACCTACGGTCCCTGACACCGTTCTTCACCATGACGGAGCGGGGCTGCGCGGAGGCGCTTGCGTTGCTTCGCCAGGCCGCCGTCCGAGATCCCGGTCTCCTACCGGCCCGGGCGCATATCCTGGCCTGTCTGACGCGGCGCGTCGCCCAGGGATGGGGCATGTCGGGCGATCGCGAGGAGGGTATCCGGCTGATTAAGGACATCCATGCCATCGACAGTGCGGCTATTGCCAATCGATGGGCCGTCGCACACGCCGGCATTTCTCGCAAAGCCTGCTCAGCAAGCGACAGTGCCTCCTTTGACCGGCCAGCCATCAGGTGGGCGCGGGCCAAGCCGGCCAAGGAGAATGCCGGGTCAACGCTGCGTGGATCCAGGTCGATTGCGCGCGTGAAGTAGGCGGTCGAAGCCGCTGGATCACAAGCCCAGGCATAGGCCCAACCCGCGGCACTCTGCACCCATACCGAGTTCGGGTTGAGCGCGAGAGCGCGCCGGGCGACGTCGAGCGCTCTGGTCGCGTCCCTGGCCAGTAAGCCAAACGCGTGCACGACGCAAACCAGTGTGAGCGGGTCGGTGCTGTCCTCCCTTGGGCGACCCAGCGATGCAATGGCTGCCGCGGAGTTGTTCCGGGTGATGCTGCCAGGCGCTGCCTGCGTTTCTGCCAATGCATTCCGCTGCTTGTATCGTGATCAGGATTTCGTCGAAATGCCTGTCCTGGCTTGGCGCGCATCCGGACTTCCAGAATAGATAATGCTGCAAGACTCCGGCGTATTAGCTCGGCCGCCGTATCTCCAGTTGCGTCGCATTGACGAAGCCGCGCTGGTCCTTGCCCACGCGGTGGAACATCTGCCGGTCCAGGACGTAACGCCGGGTGGGCGTTGCCTTTTCACAGTGTTCTCTAACAAATATGCCGCCGACCGGCTCCTCGCCCGTCCCTGGCCGCGCCTCGCTGCAGGTCCAATCAGCCTCCCCATAGCGAGCCTTCGCCAGTTCGCCCAGCAGATAGGCCTTCTTGCGCCGGTTGAGCCGTGCGGCTGGGTCAGTCTCGATGCGCAGGCCCTCGACGACGCCGGCGTCCGAGATCAGCAAGGTGAGCAGCACGGGATGGCCCCCCACTTTGGTTCCCTCAAAGGTGTCATTCAGGAACGCCAGCTCGTTCGACCCCTCTTGGTAGCTGAACCGCAGCGCGTGCAGCCCGGCGGCGTCGGCCGGGCACTGGCCATAGTCCTGCCAGCTCTGGACGCCAACCGGCGCACTGACGCAGGCAAAATCCGTGTAGCCCTCGGCCGGCAACTCGCTCGCCGACATGCCGACGCGGAGGTCGCGCAGGTCAGCCTCCTCCGCCCGGGCTGGCATCGCAATGAACAGGCCAAGCAGGACCGCGGCTGCGATGCGCATGGCTACTCCGTCCCGCCTGCAGGAGCAGCCGCCGCAGACTTGTAGGTGTTGCAGGTCCGCGCACCGGTGCCGAAGAACGCTTCGCAGTCGGAGTAGCTCGGCTCGCCACGATGCTGGACGTTGGCAATAACATAGTCGGTCACCGCCTCAATCTCGCTCGGCCTCAAGTAGGCCAAAGGCTCGATCGGAATGTCCTTGCCTAGTTCCTGGCGTGTGATTCCATAGCACCCATCGCCGTCATAGGCGCCGCGCAGGTGATAAGGCATTCCGGTGCCGGGCCGGCCGCAGCTCAGGACCTCAATAATCTGCTCGCGCGTCAGTGCCGATTTGCGCAGCGACAGGGCATCGCCGCCATAGCCGCCGCCGCCGTCACCGTGCCATTTATGGCAGCCAACGCAATTCGCGCGCTGGTAAATCTGCTTGCCCTGGCCAGCCGGGCGATGCTCGCCCGGGTCCTGGGCCAACGCCGAGGCGCCAGCCAGCGTAACCAGCATCCCGGCCGCAATCAAAGCAAGTCGCATATTCGTCTCTCAAACTAAGGAGATGACCATACCGGCGGGCACGCGCCCGCCGGTATGGTCCAATATCAGAGCGCGAAGACGTAGAGCATCGAGCCGTTCTGCATCTTCTTCAGCTCGGGCGTCGATTCGATGAACCATTTGTCCCAAGCGCCACCGACCCCGACCAGAATGGCGACATACTGCTTGCCATCGACCGAGAAGGTCATCGGCGGCGCGTTCACCCCGCCGCCTGTGTTGAACTCCCACAGCTTCTCCAGCGACTTCGCGTCATACGCCATCACCTGGCCGGAGGGCTGGCTGGCGAACACCAAATCGGGCGTCGCGAGCAAGCCGCCGAGCTGTGGATAGTACGTGTCCACCTTGCCAGTCACCTTACCGGTGGTGACGTCGATCGCGGTGATGCTGCCGGTGATGCGCTCGTGCTCGCTTGGGCCGCCGCCCGTGTAAAACTCGCGCGCCTTCCACCCTCCCGTCTTCGTCTCCTCAACCGTGATGCGGTTGCAGCTCTCGATCACCGGGATGTACCAGCGCTGCAAAGTCGGATTGTATGCGGTCGGCGGCCAGTTCTTGCCGCCCATGTTGCCGGGGCAGATGTCCGCAACCTTGTTGGTGCGGGACGGCGTCGCGGCGACGTTGTATTTCTGCACCGGCAACGCCGCGTCATACTCCGCCGGCTTGCCAGTCTCCGGATTCAGCCCCGCCGTCCAGGTTACCCGCTTGACGAACGGCGTACCCCAAACGAACTCGCCGCTGGCGCGGTCCACGGCGTAGCCGAAGCCGTTGCGGTTGGCGTGCAAGGCGAGACGCGAGGGACGCCCGTTGACCTGCGTATCGACCAGCACGTTTTCAGACGTGCTATCGTAGTCATAGGGGTCATTCGGCGTGTGTTGGAAGTGCCACTTCACCTTGCCGGTGTCGAGGTCGATGCCGAGCGACGAGTCGGTATAGAGGTTATCGCCGGGCCGGTGCGCGCTGTCCCAGTCCGGACCCGGGTTGCCGGTGCCCCAGACCAGCATGTTGGTTGCGGGATCGTAGCTTCCGGTCACCCAGGTGGGACCGCCGCCATTGGCCGCAGCGCCGGTGCTGCCGCCCCAGCTCTCGCTGCCGGCCTCGCCCTTGGCCGGGATGGTGTAGGTCCGCCAGACCTCCTTCTGTGTCGTAAGGTCCGTCGCCGCCAGCCAACCGCGGATGCCATACTCGCCGCCGCCGACGCCGGTGATCGCCAGGTTCTTCACCACGAGCGGTGCGCCGGTCACGGTCTCGCCCTTGTCGGGATCGGCCACCTGGCGCTGCCAGGCGATCTCGCCGGTCTCACGGTTGGTCGCGATCAGCCGTCCGTCGAGCGTGTGCGACACCACCATGTCGCCCGAAAGCGCAATCCCGCGATTGTTGACGCCGCAGCACGCCACGGCGCCGGCCCAGTCGTGGTCGGTCTTCGGGTCCATCTTCCACGCCAGCGCGCCCTTGGCGACGTCGATTTTATAGACCGAACCCCAGCCGTCGGTGACATATAGGAAGCCGTCCATGGCAAGCGGCGTGCCCTCGAGCCCACCATGCGACCAGATGCCGCCCGGCTCGATGCCGCCCAGCGCCATGGTGAAGGCGACCTTGAGACCCTTTACGGTGTCCTTGTTGATCTGCGACAGCGTGGAGAAACGCTGCGCCGAGTAGGAACCATGGTGAGTCAGCCAGTTGGCCGGTTCCTGGGTCGCATTCAGCAACCGGTCGGGCGTCACATCAGCGGCCAGCGCCGGCGACACTGACAATCCGGCCAGCACGGTGCAGTTAAGGGCAATCTTACGCAAAGACGGCTTCAATACAAACACGCTATTCTCCCAATTTTAATTTTCTATCAATCTTATCACTTGTACTAGATCGATATTTTTACTAGATAAACATTTTACTTTTTTACTTACCGAACTTCTCAATCTTGCTCTTTTCCGTCTCATTCATCTGTTTGACGGTCGAGTCCTGGTTCTGCGCCCCGGTCGTCTGACTGGTCGTCGCGGCAGGCGCCGTGCTGGGCACCGAGGTCTGCTCCGGGCCCCGGGCAGGCCGGGCCTGCGACGCGGCGCCGGGCCCCGTTGGTGTCGTCGTCTGCGCCACAACCGGAAGCGACCCAGCAGCAACGACAGCGAGAAACGCAAGCATTGGCTTCAACATGATGGAACTCCCGATGCGAACAGGGGGCCGCAGAGTGCGACCCCCTACTCTCATTAGACCGCGAGCTGGTCGCGGATCGGCAGGTTGCGGATGCGCTTGCCGGTTGCCGCAAAGATCGCGTTGCACAACGCGGGCGCGAAGGGCGGCAGCCCCGGCTCCCCCGCACCGCTCGGCGGCGTGCCGGCGGCGGCCGGCACGATGTAGGTGTTAGTCACCCGCGGCGCCTCGTCGATCCGCACAACGGGGTAGTCGTCGTAGTTGCTTTGCTGCACCCGACCGTTCTTGAAGGAGATCTCCCCCATCTTGGCCACGCTCAGCCCCATGACCGCCGCACCTTCCATCTGCGATTGGATGCGCTCGGGGTTGACGAACTGGCCGCAGTCGATCGCGGTATCGACCCTAGGCACCGTCAGCACGCCCTTCTTATCAATCGCCACCTCGACCACCGTCGCGATGTAGCTGACGAAGCTGCGGTGCACCGCGATGCCCATGCCGTGCCCGTCCGGCAGCTTCCGGCCCCATCCCGCCTTCTCCGCCACCAATTCCACGACGTGACGGAGGCGGCCGGTGTCGATCGGGTAGCTCTCGACCGGCTCGCCGTAGTTCCACGGCTTATCAACGGACGCGCTAAATGGCACGATGCGGGCCGGCCCGATCAGCTCCAGCAGCACGTCCTTTGGATCCCGCCCGGTGGCGTGCGCGATTTCCGCCACCATGGACTGCACTGCGAACGCGCGCGGGATGTTGGACACCGAGCGCAACCAGCCGATGCGGGTGTGCGCCGCCGCCTCCGGGTTCTCGCAACGCACGTTGGCGATGTCGAACGGCATGTCGATCAGCCCCATGCCCAGTTCGATCGGGATTTGGTGCTTGGCGTCGGCCACGAACGTCGAGCCGATCGTCGGCGCGGCGCTTCGGTGACGCCAAGCTACCACCTTGCCGGACTTGTCCAGCCCCGCCTCGATCCGCTCGGCCGAGACCGTGTGCAGGTAGTCGTGGTGGACGTCATCCTCGCGCGTCCACTGCACCCGCACCGGCGCATTCAGCTCGCGCGCCAGCAGCGCCGCCTCCAGCACGTAGTCGCACTTGGACTTCCGGCCGAAGCCGCCGCCGAGCAGGGTCGTGTTGACCGTTACGTCGTCGGCCGAGATCTCCAGCGTCTTCGCCAGGTCTTCCCGCGTGCCGCCAGGGCTTTGGACCGGGGCCCAAACCTCCATCTTGCCGTTGGTCCATTTGGCGGTCGCCACCGGCGGTTCCATGCTGACGTGGGCGAGATGCGGCAGGTAGTATTCGCCCACGATGACCTTGTCGGCGGTCTTGAGCGCACCCTCGGCGTCGCCGTCGTTACGTACGACGAGTCCCGGCGCGCGTACGGCGGTTTCCAGTTCCGCGCGGTAGGCGACGCTGTCGTACTTGGCGTTGGCGCCGTCATCCCAAACAATCTTCAGCGCGTTGCGGCCCTTGATCGCGGAACCGGTGTTGCTCGCGATCACCGCGACGCCGCCGAGCGGCTGGAACTTGGACGGCCAGGGCCAGCCCCGGACCTCCATGACGCGCTCGACGCCCGGCACCTTCATCGCCTCCGCCGGGTCGAACGACACCATCTTGCCGCCGGTGACCGGAGGACGGGCGATGACCACATACTTCATGCCCGGCAGCCGCACGTCGGCGCCGTAGCCGGCCTTGCCCGTCGTGATGTCGCGCAGGTCGGTGATGCTGACGGCGCCCTTGCCGATCAGGCGGAACTCCTTGGGGTCTTTGAGCCGCAAGGTCTCCGCCGCTGGGACCGTCAGCTTCGAAGCATCCGCGGCGAGCTCGCCAAAGCCCAGGCGGCGGCCGGAGCCGTCATGCACGACCTCATGCACGCCGGTCTTGACCTCCGACACCGGAACCTTCCAGCGCTGCGCCGCCGCTGTCTCCAGCATCGTACGGGCGGAGGCGCCGATCTCACGCATCGGCAGCAAGTAGTGCCGGGTGCTGCGCGAGCCGTCGGTGTCCTGGTTGCCATACTTCGCCTCGTCGCCCGGCGCTTGCACGATGCGCACGCGCGCCCAGTCGGCGCCCATCTCATCCGCCACGATCATCGGCAGGCTGGTGCGCACGCCGGTGCCCATCTCGGACCGATGCGCGACGATGGTGACGATGCCGTCCGGCGCGATGGAGACGAAGACGCGCGGGTCGGTCACCACGCCATGCGGCATGGCCCCAGCGCCCGTGGCGTAGGCCGCCATGGCGCTGCGCGGCAGCATCGACGCCGCCAGCACGAGGCCGCCCAGCGCGGTCGCGCCCTTGAACAGCCCGCGGCGGCTGACGTTCTCCACCCGACCGAGTGTCGGGCTGCTGGATGTCTGGCCGCTGGAGGCTTGCTCACCCAAATTCTGAAAATAGGTCATGGCCTAGGTCCCCGTAGCGGCGACGCGGACCGCCGCCTCGATGCGCTGGTAGCAGCCGCAACGGCAAATGTTGCCCGACATGCCGCTGCGGATTTCCTC
Source organism: Rhodospirillales bacterium (assembly GCA_025351925.1). Taxonomy (GTDB): domain Bacteria; phylum Pseudomonadota; class Alphaproteobacteria; order Acetobacterales; family Acetobacteraceae; genus CAHJXG01. The sequence goes on from JANXVC010000532.1 coordinate 13,140, forward strand.
GTCCGACGGGTTCTTCGTCTCCACTAGCAACGACGCCGCCTGCATGATCTGCCCCGCCTGGCAGAATCCGCATTGCGGCACATTCAGCTCACGCCAGGCCCGCTGCACCGGATGGTCGCCTTGTGGGTGCAGACCCTCGATGGTGACGACCTCCTGCCCGGCCACATCGGAGATCGCGGTGATGCATGAGCGTGCCGCGCCGCCAGCGACGTGTACGGTGCAGGCGCCGCACAGTGCCTGGCCGCAGCCGAACTTGGTGCCGGTCAGGCCCAGCTCGTCGCGCAGGAACCACAACAGCGGTAAGGACGGATCGCCGTCCCAGCTCCGCTCCTGACCGTTCACTTTTACTTTAATCATATCTGGAAATCCTCCGATTGGCCCGTCTGCGGGCAGCGCGGTTGCCCGCCCCAAATGCTCGTCACCGGAAAGCCGGCGTGGGGACCGAAATAGTGGTCTCCCCGATCAACTCCGGTCAACTCCAAAGCGTAGCGGCAGGCTCGGCTGAATGCCAACCGGAATCCGTACCGTCGTGTGGTGGCCGCAGGCTATGGCGGCGCTGGCTCATGGATCTCTGGCGCCTTAACGCCCTCGTACTCCAGGGTGATCACCACCCGCATCGTGCCCTCCTGACTCTCGAACCGCCGCGGCCGCCCATCCTGTGTGCCGACCCAAAGCCGGCTGCTGGCGCTATCCGGTGCCGACACGTCTTGCCGATACGTAAATATCCGCATGGGCGTCTCCTCCCCCGCACCATCAACGGCTTCGCAGTGGTGCGGCGGATAGCGGACCAGTCCAGTTGCCAATGCCTCGCGGTCAGACGCCGTCATCGGCAGCTTCATCCAGCGTCCGGCCCCCAGCGACGTCGCGTAGATCACGTCGTCCACGACGATCTGCTCGCGCTCCATGGGCCGTCGTCGGGTCGGTGAGGTCGCGACCAGGACCGAGCGGTACTGCGGCGCGGTGCCGATCGAACGCGCCGCGGCCATGACGCCAGCGCAAGCGCCATCGTCCGCCCATGCCGGCATCGCGACGACGCAAAGCGTCGCAGCGGCGACAAACAGGCGCAGAGCCAAAGCGGCTTGCCTCACGGCCGTGTCGTTGCGGGAGGCGACGGCGTAGCATTCGGGGCTGCCAGGCGTGACGGAGCCAGCGGCGTGCCGGCCGGGGCTATCTGTCCGGTGGCGTCGGTCGGGGGGCGCTTGCCGCCGTCCGTCGTGCCCCGCGGCGGCGCTACGGCCATGTCAGGCGGCGCGACCTGACCAGTCGCATCTTTGGGCGCGGCGTTTTGCGCCATGAGGGGGAACGGCGACGTCACGGCGGCCAGCAAACCGCATGCGGCAAAGAGGCGAATCGGACGGGTCATCGGCACTCTCCTGCTTTTACGCTCAGAATTGGCCCCGCCCGCTGCCACCGCCGCGGGCGGGAAGGCACGTCAGCGCTTGCGAACCGCAAACACCCAGACGACGCCGCCCTGCGGCACCTCGTTGCGGTAGTCCACGCTCACCTTCGCCAGGCTGTCCTGCATGCGCTGGGCATCGACACCCCAGCCGCTCTGCACCGCGATGTACTGCACCCCATCCACTTCGTAAGACACGGGCACGCCGGTCACGCCGCTGTTGGTCTTCTGCTTCCACAGCACTTTGCCAGACTTTGCGTCGAAGGCACGGAAGTCGCGATCGTTGGTGCCGCCCATGAACACCAGGTCGCCACCCGTTGCGAGCACCGGGCCCCAAAGCTGGCTCTTGGCGAAGGGGTGGCTCCACATCTTCTTGTTCGTGGACAAGTCCCAAGCCTGCAGCTCGCCTACATGGTCTGCGTTGGGGAATAGCGTCAGGCCGATATCCTCGAGCCCGGCGCCCAAATAGAGCTGACCCGGCACGTAGTCCATCATCTTGCCCGACAGCGAGCCGCACAGGTTCTCGTTCGCCGGAATGTAGATCATCTTCGTGCGCGGCGAGTATGCCGCTGGCGGCCAGTCCTTGCCGCCCCACAGCGACGGACAGAAATCGACCAGCTTATTCAGGCCGGGCTTACGTGCCTCATCATAGGTCGGGCGCCCGGTCTTCTTGTCGATCGAGGTGAACACGTTCTGCCGCACGAACGGCACGCCCGAGACGAAGCTGATGCCCTCCTCGCCGCGCTCCAGCGTCCACAGATATCCATTGCGGCCGGGATGCACCATGCCCTTGATGGTCCGCCCGTCCTTCTGGATATCGACCAGCATCGGCGGATCCACCTCGTCCCAGTCCCAGGAGTCGTTGTGGTGATACTGATGCGCAGCCTTGATCGCCCCAGTGTCCACATCGAGCGCCAGGACGGACGTCGTGTGCAGGTTGTCGCCGGGCCGCGCGTTGCCCATCCAAGGCGCTGCGTTGCCGGTGCCCCAATACGCCGTGCCCTGCTCCGGGTCGTAGGTGCCGGTGATCCAAATGGAACCGCCGCCGGTCTTCCAGGTGTCGCCGGTCCAGGTGTCGCTGCCGGGTTCGCCGGGCTTCGGGATGGTGTATGTGCGCCACGCCTGCTCGCCCGTATTCGCATCGTAAGCTGCAACGAAGCCGCGTATGCCGTATTCGCCGCCGGATCCGCCGACCATGATCTTGCCATGCGCAACCAGCGGCGCCAGCGTCATGTAGTGGCCCTTGCGGTAGTCCTCGACCTCCTTGGCCCAGATCTCCTTGCCGGTCTTGGCGTCCAGCGCCACTAGGAAGTCATCGACGGTCGCGACATACACCCTGTCCCCGAGCAGCGCGACGCCGCGGTTGGTCGGGTGCAACTGCGTCAGGTCTTCCGGAAGCTGGCGCTTGTAGCGCCAAAGCTGCTCGCCGGTCTTGGCGTCCACCGCGATCACCTGGGCCTGCGGCGTGGTCACGAACATCACGCCGTCATTGACGATCGGCGGCGACTGGTGCCCCTCCATCACCCCGGTCGAGAGTGTCCAGACCGGTACCAGGTCGGCTACGTTGGAGGTATTGATCTTGTCCAGCGGGCTATAGCCCTGACCGTCATAGGTGCCGCGATACATCAGCCAGTTGCGCGGCTCCGGGTTTTGCAGCCGCTGCTCAGTGACGGGGCTATAGGTCTTCACCTCCGCCTGGACCGGCCCGGGCGCGCCCGCCAGCCCCGCAAACGCCACGCCAGCCATAAGCATTCGTTTGAAATTCCGCATCGCTTGCCTCCGTTTTGGAATGATCCGCGTCTGTCCGGGCTTTCGTCACGGTGTCTCGCGCGGCCTAGGCCACCTGCCCTCCGACCTTGCCCAGAAAGGGCTGGGCAACCTCTAGGCTGCCCTCCGCCGATAGCCCCAGCGGCAACGGCGGCAGTCGCCGCAGCGCCGGGCCGCCGACCACCCGCCCCCCGCCGCGCGGGTCGAACTCCGAGCCGTGGCACGGGCAGTGCAGGATGCCCGCCTCCTGGCGCCACTCGGTCACCGGGCATTGTGCGTGGGTGCAGGTGGCGGAGTAGGCCAGGACGCCGTTCGCCGCGCGGGCGAGCGTCTCGGCATCCAAGGTCTCGGGGTCGAGGCGCAGCAACAGGATTTGGTTCAGCCGGGAGCCGTCGCGCACGACACCGCTCGCCGGTTCTTTCGCCCATGCCAGGAGCTGCGGACCCGCCGATACGACGTCGTCGGGACGAAGCGCCTCCGCGCTTTCCGACACACCCACGGCACGCACAAGACAATCGCCCGCAGTCGGACGGAGATTGCGCGCCGGCGGCGAAGTCTGCGCCTGCGCCCCACTGCCGCAGCAGCCAAGCGCCAAGCCTAATGCGAGTGCGTCACGTCGGGTATGGACATCCTGCAGTTGCATGACGGATTCCGCCATCCATCGTTCTCCCTAGGAAAGCTACTCTATCGGCGGCTGTTTAGAGGCAGACTGCACGGGTTGCAAGATCGATGGAATTGAAAATCGGCAACATTGTGGTCGATGCCAGACTTGTGACCGCCGGGCAATAATTGAATGTCCCGAAAGGCTTGCAAGCAAAAGTTGTAGTGTTTCGGTCGGAAACGCTGAAACATGGTTGAGGCCGGCCTGTGCAAAGCTCCAGAACTTGACTCCGGCCGGAGGCCGAACCCCCGCATCGCCCGCAACAGAAGGATCGCAAGCTATGCACCGCCGCACCTTGCTGCGCACGGCCCTAGCTGGCGCCCTCGCCACGCCCGGCTGCGCCGTCGTGACACCGGGCGCCACGCTCGTCCACACAGCACAGCCTGGCACGCCGTTCCAGGCTGATGCGTTCAACATGGCCGGCGTGTTCGATGCGGACTGGCTGCTCGACGCGCGCTACACCCGGTTGCTCGACACCATGGCCGCCTCTCCCGGCGCGTTCGGCACCGTGCGCTTCTTCGGCACGCTCAATGCCGGCGAGCGGGAGGCCGTCGCCCCCACCAGCAGCGGCCGGGTCTGGCCGAGCCTCGACGCGCCGATGGATTTTTCCATACCCATCGCAGCGTTGGACGCCCTGGTGTCGCGCGGGATGATCCCGTTCGTCGGCCTCACCTTCTTTCCCGGTGCGGTCTCCAGCGGGCCGATCACACCGCCAAATGACTACGCGGCGTGGCAGCGCCTGGTGCGGGGCTTCCTTGACGCGGTCGTGACCCGCTTCGGTGCGGCGGCGGCGCATTGGTGGTTCGAGGGCTGGAACGAGCCGAACATGCCGCCATTCTGGGCCGGCAGCTTCGACCAATACCTCGACCTGTATCGCGCCACCTCCGAGGCCGTGGTCGCCTCGGGCCACAAGGTTCGCCTTGGCGGCCCGGCGCTCGCCTATCTGCCGGGCGAGGGCCGGCCGCTGATGGAGCGCTTCCTGGCCTTCCTGCACCGCGAACCCTGGGTGAAGTGCGACTTCGTCTCCCTGCACCGCAAGGGCATTTGGGGGCCCAGCGAGGCCGAACCCCGCCTCGACCGCCTGGAAGCCGCCGCGCGCGAGACAGCGGACGCTCTGCTGCGCCTGGCGCCGGAACGGGCGCGCGGCATGGTGGTCGTGAACAACGAGGCCGACATGAAGGTGGGCTTCAATACGCCCTACGAGCCGCGCATGACCGAGCAGTTCCCCGCCTGGCTTGCCGCGTCGGCCATCCTGCACGACCGGCTGAGCACCGAGTACGCTGTATCCGGCATCCGCTTCATGGCCGCGGCGGACCACGCCAACCAGCATCTCGTCCAGGCGCCGTTCGACGGGCGCCGCTCCGTCATGACCCGGCTCTCCGCCGATGCCGCAGACCTGGTGAAGCTGCCGGTGTTCCACTTCCACGAGATGCTGCGCCTGCTGGGCGGCCGGCACGGTACCACAGCGGCGGCACGGCTGCCCGCTGGCCTGTTCGACGTGGTGACGGTCGGCAAGAACAGCGTTGCCGTCCTGCTGACCTACTATCCCGATGGGCCGGCCGGTCCGGTTGACTTGGACTACACGCTGCAGGACCTGCCCTGGCACCAGGTCAACCTCGTCCGCTTCGGCATCAACTCAGCCCTGTCCAACAGCTACACCGCCGCCGGCCGCAACCTCCTGCCGAGGGTAGCCGACGCCGCGCGCATCCGCGTCGCCGCGGAGCTGGGCGTGGCCGAGCCAATCCGCTCCGGCATCACGCCCGAGGAGGGCGGCGCGGTGCGTCTGCACGTACGGCTCGCCCCATTTGAGACGGCGCTGATCTGGGTGACGCCGACCCGCCCGGAACCGCCTGCCGCGCCGACCTGGCTTCAGGCGACCTCCGAGAACGGCAACGCCGTGCTTCGCTGGACGTCGGGCCGCGAACCGGATCTGTATTCATATGAGGTGCGCCGCGACGGCCAGCTGATCTCGCCCGTGCCGTTGCGGGCGGCGATGTGGGTCGATGCGGCACGACCGCCGGGCCGTCATACCTACGGCGTGCGCGGCGTCTCGGCCTCGGGCGTGGCAGGTGCTGCGGTGTTGAATGTCTTGGGATAGGCGGCCAGTTTAGCGCCGGCGAACGCAAAGGATACGCGCATGGGTAAGGCTGCATTGCACCCGGATGCCACAGGTTTGCTGGAAATGGTCAAGGTGGCCGGGCGTCCGCCGTTCGAGAAGCTATCGCCGACCGAGGCGCGCCAGGCCTATTCCATGATGCGCGCGGTGCTCCAACCGCCGCCGGACGACGTCGCCGAGGTGCGCGACCTGTCGATACCTGGCCCGGGCGGTCCGCTGGCGCTGCGGCTATACCGCGGGGCCGGCACCTCGGAAGCGGATACGCTGCCCGCCTTGCTGTTTTTGCACGGCGGCGGCTGGGTGCTCGGTGACCTCGACGGCCATGACGGCATCTGCCGCCGGCTGGCAAACCTTGCCGCCTGCCGGGTGGTCGCCGTGGACTACCGGCTGGCGCCCGAGCACCGCTTTCCCGCAGCGATCGACGACGCGGCGGCTGCCCTTGCCTGGATGGCCGCAAACGCGGCGGCACTGGGCATCGATCCCACCCGGCTGGCGGTGGGTGGCGACAGCGCGGGGGGCAACCTCGCCGCGGTGCTCGCCATCATGGGGCGCGACGGGACGGCACCGGGATCGGTGTGCCAGTTGCTGCTCTACCCGGTGGTGGACCTCGCCATGGACTCCGGCTCCTATGCGCGGATCACCGAGGGCGTGCCGCTCACCGCCGCGACGATGCAGTATTTTGCGGACCACTATGCGCCCGATACGGCACAGCGGATAGATTGGCGCGCCTCGCCGTTGCGGGCGGAGCGGCTGGCCGGCACTCCGCCGGCGTTCGTGCTGACGGTCGGGCACGACCCGCTGGCCGACGAGGGCCGCGCCTACGCCGAACGGCTGGAGGCTGAGGGCGTACGCGTCACTGCGCTGCACCTCACCGACCAGATTCACGGCATCTTGACCATGGGCCGGGTGATCGCCGCCGCCGACCCAGTGCTGCACTACGCGGCGGCAACGCTGCGCGACGCCTGGCGGCTTGCGTGAGACTGAGGCGACTCGCGTCGCATAATTAAGAACTCACCTTGAACCACGTGCCCGGCGGCGATAGCATCCCTACAATGCATAGTGCGCAAGCAGACATGGGTTTGCGCACATAAGGCAAAAGGGGAGTGGACCGACCTGACCGATAGCAGCCGGATGCTGTCCAGTGCCACCTGCCCAGACCCGGCGCCCGGCTTGGCCGAGCCTCTGTTGCAGGTAGCGGGCGTCGTCGTGCGGTTTGGCGGCATCGTGGCGCTGGGCGGCGTCTCGTTCGATGTCGGCGCCGGGCAAATCTGCGGGCTGATCGGACCGAACGGCTCGGGCAAGACCACTCTGTTCAACTGCATCAGCGGCATCTACCGGCCCGGCAGGGGCGAGGTTCGCCTGGAAGGCCGGTCGCTGCAGGCGGTCAGCCGGCACCGCATCGTCGATCTCGGCATCGGCCGCACTTTTCAAAATGTCGCGCTGTTCCGCAGCATGAGCGTGCGGGAAAATATGCTCGCAGGGGCGCATCACCTCGGGCACACCGGCTTCGTCGCCAACGCGCTGCGGCTGCCGGCGGTGCGGCGGGAGGCAAGGTCGGCGCAGGGCCGGCTGGACCAACTGCTCGACCTGCTCCGCCTGCGCGAGGTCGCCGACACGCCGGTCGGCAGCCTGCCGTTCGGCACGCAGAAACGTGTGGAGATGGCCCGCGCGCTGATCGGCCAGCCGAAGCTGCTGCTGCTCGACGAGCCAGCCGGCGGCCTGAACCACTCGGAGGTGGACGAGCTCGAAGGACTGATGCGCCGCATCCGCGCCGAGTTCGACCTCAGCATCCTTTTGGTCGAGCACCACATGAACCTGGTGATGCGCGTCTCCGACAAGGTGGTGGCGCTGGAGCTCGGCATGAAGATCGCCGATGGCACGCCCGACCAGGTGCAGAACGACCCGCAGGTCATCCGCGCCTATCTCGGCGAGCCCGTCGCTGCGCAGCCGGCCCAGGCTGCGCATGTTTAAGGCTGGGCATGTTTGAGACTGGGTATGTTTAAGGCTGGCCATGCTTGAGATGCTGCTGAACCCGGCGCCCATCCTGGACGTCGCCGGGCTGCACGCCGGCTACGGCGAGGTGCAGGTGCTGCACGGCATCGACTTCACCGTCGGCCTGGCCGGCATCACGGCGCTGCTGGGCGCCAACGGCGCGGGCAAGACGACCACGCTGCGCGCGCTGAGCGGCATGGTCCGCACGTCGGGCAGCATCACTCTCGACGGCGAACGGATCGACGGCCTCGCCACCGAGGACATCGCCCGGCGCGGCGTCGCCCACGTGCCCGACGGCCGCGGCACGCTCATGGAGCTGACGGTCGAGGAGAACCTGCGGCTTGGCGCCTACACCAGAAGCCGCAGCGAGCTGGCCCCCGACATGGCGCGGGTGTTCGGCCACTTCCCGCGTTTGAAACAGCGGCTGCGACAGCAGGCTGGCACACTGTCGGGCGGCGAACAGCAGATGCTGGCGATCGGCCGCGCCTTGCTGCTGCGTCCGAAGCTGCTGCTGCTGGACGAGCCGTCATTCGGCTTGGCGCCGCTGATCGTGCGGGAGATCTTCGAAATCATGCGCCGGGTGAACGAGGACGACCGGGTCAGCATCCTGCTCGTGGAGCAGAACGCCAGCCTGGCGCTGGATGTCGCGGACCGGGCCTTCCTGTTGGAAACCGGGCGCATCGTCACGGCAGGCCCAGCGGCCGAGCTGCGTCAGGACGAGTCAATTCGCCGCTCGTATCTGGGGTATTAGGCCGATGGACGAATTCTTGCACCAGGTCCTATCCGGCATCGCCTCGGGCGGCATCTATGCCAGCGTCGCTTTGGCGCTGGTGATGATTTTTCAGGCCACGCACCACGTGAACTTCGCCCAGGGCGAGATGGCGATGTTCTCCACCTACATCGCGCTCGCGCTGATCCAGGCCGGCGTTCCCTATTGGGGCGCCTTCGCCATCACGGTCACGGCCTCCATGGTCATCGGCGCCGTCATCCAGCGCGTGCTGCTGACGCCCATGGCCGGGTCGCCGGTGCTGGCGAGCGTCGGCGTGTTCATCGGGCTGCTGCTGATCTTCAACAGCGTGGCGGGATGGCTGTTCGGCTACACGCTGAAGCAGTTCCCCAGCCCGTTCGAGGGGCCGCCGGTGCTCGGCGGCTTCGTCACCCGGCACGACCTCGGCTCGACCGCCGTGACCCTGGTCGTGCTGGCCGGCGTCTATGTGTTCTTCCGCTTCACCAACCTCGGCCTGGCGATGCGCGCCGCCGCCTACAACCCGGTGTCCAGCCGGCTGATGGGCATCCGGGTCGGCTTCATGCTTTCGCTCGGCTGGGGCCTTGCCGCCGGGATCGGCGCGGTGGCTGGGATGATGATCGCGCCGGTGGTGTTCCTCGACCCCAACATGATGTCGGGCGTGCTGCTGTATGCATTCGCCGGAGCGTTGCTGGGTGGGATCGCCAACCCGCTCGGCGCGGTGTTCGGCGGCTTCGCCATCGGCATCATCGAGAACCTCGCCGGCGCCTACATCGTCGGCTCCGAGCTGAAGCTGACCCTGGCGCTGGTGATCATCGTCGTGGTGCTGACGGTCCGGCCGGCGGGGCTGTTCGGCCGCGTCGTGGTCAGCAGGGTTTAGGCGGATGCGCATCTTGCTGCCCTTGGCTAGCGTCCTGCTCGTTATTGCCGCGGCGGCGCTGGCGTTCGTCGCGAGCGACTATCGGCTGTTCCAATTGACCATGGTCGTCGTCTATGCGGTGGCGATCCTTGGGCTCGCCTTGGTGACGGGGTTCAATGGGCAGATCTCGCTGGGCCACGGCGCGTTCTATGCCGTCGGCGCCTACGTCACGGCCATTCTCATGTCGCTGTACGACGTGCCGTATTGGGCGACCTTGCCGGTTTCCGCGGTGGTCTGTGCGGTGATCGGCTTCCTGATTGGGCTGCCGGCGTTGCGGCTTGGCGGGTTGTACTTGGCGCTTACGACCTTTGCATTGGCGGTCGCCACGCCGCAGCTGCTGAAATACAAGCTGTTCGAGGGCTGGACCGGCGGCGTGCAGGGCCTCACCCTCGACAAGCCCGACCCGCCCTTCGGCCTGCAGATCAACGCCGACCAATGGCTATATCTGTTCACCCTCGGCGTCGGCGTCGTCCTGTTCATCCTCGCGGGCAACCTGGTGCGCGGCCGCATCGGACTCGCGATGCGCGCAATCCGCGACCACCCGCTCGCTGCCGAGGCGACGGGCATCGACGTCGCGCTGTTCAAGACCCGCACTTTCGCGGTGAGCGCGATGTTCACTGGAATTGCCGGCTCGCTCGGCGCCATTGCAGTCGGGTTCGTGGCGCCGGACAGCTTCACCGTGCTGCTGTCGATCACGCTGTTCGTTGGGCTGGTGGTGGGCGGGGTCGCCTCGATCGCCGGGCCGGTGTTTGGCGGCGTGTTCATCGCATTCCTGCCCAACGTCGCCGAGGAGATCTCGAAGGCAGCGCCCGGCGCGGTGTACGGCGTCGTGCTGATCGCCTTTATGTATCTGCTGCCGTCAGGCGTCGCCGGCGGTCTGGGCCGCCTGCTGCGGCGGGCGGCGTAACACAAACCGTAAAAAGGGAGGTTTTCATGTACCGTCGCACCCTGCTCGCAGCCGCGGGCCCGTTCGCTGCCACGCTCGGCATCATGGGCCGCATCGGGCCAGCGAGCGCCCAGGCGCCAGGCGTCACCTCCACCGAGATCAAGATCGGCCAGACCCAGGCCTATAGCGGCCCGGCTTCGGCCTATGGCGCGATTGGGCGCGGGCTGGTCGCCTATTTCAAGCGGGTCAACGACCAGGGCGGCATCGCCGGGCGTAAAATCAACTTCATCTCGGTCGATGACGGCTACCTGCCGCCCAAGACGGTCGAGCAGACCCGGCGCCTGGTGGAGCAGGAGGGCGTGTCGTTCATGCTTAACGGGCTGGGTACGCCGCCGAACAGCGCGGTGCAGCGCTATTTGAACCAGAAGAAGGTGCCGCAGCTTTTTGTCTCCAGCGGCGCGGAGAAATGGGCGAACCCGAAGGAGTTCCCATGGACGATCGGCTTCCAGCCCAGCTATCGGACGGAGGCGCAGATCTATGCCAAGTATATTTTGCAGAACAAGCCCGACGGCAAGCTGGCGGTGCTGTATCAAAACGACGATTTCGGCAAGGACTACGTCGCCGGGCTGCGCGACGTGCTCGGCGACAAGTATGAGCGCATGGCGGTCAAGGTCATCAGCTACGAGGTGACGGACCCAACGATCGACAGTCAGGCCGTGACCATGCAGGGATCAGGCGCCGACATCCTGGTGACGGCGGCGACGCCGAAATTCGCGGCGCAGGTCATACGCAAGATCTACGACCTCAACTGGAAGCCATTGCATTTCGTGACCAACGTGTCGGCTTCGGTCGGCGCGGTGATCACCCCGGCTGGTCCAGAGCGCGCCGTCGGCCTCATCACCGCCGCCTACGTCAAGGAGGTGAGCGACCCGGACTGGAAGAACGACCCGGGCATGAACGAGTGGCGGGCGTTCATGCAGGAGTATATGCCCGACTCCGACGTCACCGATGTCAACTACCCCTTCAGCTACGCGATCGGCGGCACCGCGATGCAGATGCTGAAACAGTGCGACGGTGATTTCTCCCGCGAGAACATTCTCAAACAGGCGACCAACCTGCACGACCTGCAGCTTCCCACCCTGCTGCCCGGCATCATCGTGAACACCAGCCCGACCAACTACCACCCGATCCGGCAACTGCAGCTGTCGCGGTGGAGCGGGACCCGCTGGGAGCGGTTCGGCAGCGTGATCGAGGGCGCCGGTGCCTGAGACCGGCGGGTTACTCAGCCGCGGCAGATGCCACCGGCGGGTACCCTTTCTCTAAACTCAAGGTCAGGCTAAAGCCTTCATAGCCGTTGGCTGCAACGGTGTCGCAGGTCTGCCGGTAAACCCCGACCCCGCCGATATAGGGCATGAACACCCGTGGCTTGCCCTCGATATTGGCGCCCATGTACCAGGAGTTCGCCTGAGGATATAGCGTCTGGTGGGCCACCTCGTTGACGTGCGCCACCCAGGCCTGCTCAGCCGCGGCGGTCGCCTCCATGCAGGCGATCCCTTGCGACCGGAGGTAGGCGAGGCAATTGGCGATCCACTCCACGTGCTGCTCGATCGAGACGATCATGTTGCTGAGCACCGAGGGGCTGCCGGGTCCGGTGATGGTGAACAGATTGGGGAACCCGGCCGTCATCAGGCCGAGGTAGGTGCGCGGCCCCTCCGCCCATTTCTGCGCGAGCGGTAGTCCGTCCCGGCCACGGATATCGACCTTGAGCAGCGAGCCCGTCATGGCGTCGAAGCCGGTGGCATAGACGATGCTGTCCACCGCGTATTCCGCGTCCTGCGTGCGGATGCCGCCTTGTGTCACGGCCTCGATTGGTGAGGCGCGCAGGTTCACCAGCGTCACGTTGCTGCGGTTGAACGTCTCATAATAGCCGGTATCGACGCAGATGCGCTTGGTGCCAATGGGGTGGTTGGTTGGCAGCAGCAGCTCGGCGACCGTCGGGTCATGCACGATCGAGCGGATGCGGTCGCGGACGAACTCGGCGGCGGTGTCGTTCGACGCCTTGTTCACCGCGAGATCGTTGTAGGCGCTGAGCAGGCTGATGCCGCCGGTCTGCCAGCGTGCCTCGTACTCGCGCTGCCGCTCCTCTGCGCTGACCGCCATGGCGGAGGTCTCGCCGAAATTGTAGATGATGCCGGATTTCAGCGTGCGCGCCCGTTCCCGGCGTTCGGGGTAGCTCGACTTCCACTCGTGCTCGTACTCCGGCCGCAGCGGCCCGTTGCGCGCCGGCACGCTGAAGTTCGGCGTGCGCTGGAAGACGAAGACGTGCGCCGCCTGCTCGGCAATGACCGGGATCGACTGGATCGCCGAGGATCCAGTGCCGATGACCGCGACCCGCTGTCCCGTGAAGTCCACGCCCTCATGCGGCCACTGCCCGGTGTGGTACGACTTGCCGCCAAAGCCGTCGATCCCTGTGATGTCCGGCACCCGCCCTGCCGACAGGCAGCCGGTCGCCATGATGCAGAACGCCGCTGAGACATGGTTTCCACGGTCAGTCTTGATCGACCAGCGGCCGGCGGCCTCGTCGAACACTGCGCTGGTAACCCGGGTGCCGAACTGGATGTCGCGCCGCAGGTCAAAGCGGTCCGCGACGTGGCTGGCGTAGCGCAGGATCTCCGGCTGGCCGGCGAACCGCTCGGTCCAGCGCCATTCTTGCTGCAGCTCGTCGGAGAATGAGAACGAGTACTGCATGCTCTCGACATCGCAGCGCGCGCCGGGGTAGCGGTTCCAGTACCAGGTGCCGCCAACGTCCGCGCCGGCCTCGAACACCTGGGCCGACAGGCCGAGGCCGCGCAGCCGATGCAGCATATACAGACCAGCGAACCCAGCCCCGACAATCACAGCATCAACAATCCTCGTCTCGGACATGCCAGCTCCCTAAAGTTTATGACGCCCTGCAACCCGGAGTAGCACCGGAACAGCGATGCAGAATTGGGGAGCGCCTTGCATTCCTGTCAAGCGTGCCCCGACGATGGCCGCTCTTGCCCGCCATGGCGGTTGTTGATAATCACTCGCAACACACAGCCTTTGGTGAAGTCCTTGTCCACCCGCGTCCTCGCCACGCCGCTCCGTCGCCGCCTGCTTGCCACCCTGGGTCCGGGGCTGCTGGTCATGCTCGCCGACACGGACGCCGGCAGCATCATCACCGCCGCCCAAAGCGGCGCGCAGTGGGGCTACAAGCTGCTGGCCCTGCAGATTCTGCTGATCCCCGTCCTGTTCATCGTGCAGGAGCTCACCCTGCGCCTCGGCTTGGTGACCGGGCGCGGGCATGGCGAGCTGATACGCGACACCTTCGGGCGCGGCTGGGCCTGGCTGTCGGTCGGCACCCTCATGCTGGCCTGCATCGGCGCGATCGTCACCCAGCTTTCTGGTTTAGCCGGCATCGCGTCGCTGTTCGGCCTGCCGGTCCCGCTGATGATGGCGGCCGTCGTGACCCTGCTGCTGGTGATGATCGGGCTCGGCAGCTACCACATGGTCGAGCGGGTCGCGATCGCCCTGGGCCTGTTCGAGCTGGCCTTCGTCGCCGTCGCCTGGCGGGCGCATCCGAGCCTGCCGGAGATCGCGGCGCAGCTCAGCCAGGCGCCGCTGACCGACCCAAAATACCTCTATCTCGTGGCCGCCAACCTCGGCGCGGTGATCATGCCGTGGATGATCTTCTACCAGCAATCCGCCGTGCTGGACAAAGGCCTCGGCCCAGCCGACCTCAAGGTCGCCCGCTGGGACACCGCGGTCGGCGCCGTTATCACCCAGGTCATCATGGCCTCGGTGCTGATCGCCGTCGCCGCGACCGTTGGGCGGACCAGCCCCAACACCCCGCTCAATGACGTGCCGCAGATCGCCCACGCGCTGATCTCGTTCCTGGGCGACGACGTCGGCCGCGTGGTGTTCGCCGCCGGCATGGCGGGCGCGTCCCTGGTCGCCACCATCGTCGTGTGCCTGACCGCCGCATGGGGCGTGGGCGAGGTCGCCGGCTATAAGCGCTCGCTCGAGCACCATCCGCTGGAGGCGCCCTGGTTCTACGGCATCTTCGCGGTGTGCCTGATCGCCGGCGGCGTCCTGGTCGCCTCGGGCGTCAACCTGGTCGAGCTCTCCGTCGCGGTCGAGGTGATGAACGCGCTGCTGCTGCCGCTCGTGCTGGGCTTTCTCTATCTTTTGGCGGTGAAGACCCTGCCGCATCCGTATCGTCTGCAGGGCGCCTACAAATGGGTCGTTGGGGCCGTCGTGGGAGTCACCGCGTGCTTTGGCTTCTACGCCGGCATCACTGGAGCGTTCGGCGGTTGACTGCGTTGAACGCGAAGGCCGTAACCGGAGGGGAATGACAACAATGAAGGCGTGGCTCGTAGAGGAAATCACCGAGGCCGGCGCCATGCGCCTGGTGGAGCGTCCGGCGCCGGAGCCGGGGCCGCAGGACTACCTGGTGCAAATGGAGGCGGCGGGGGTGAATTTCCTCGATACCCTCATGCTGCGCGGCCGCTACCAGCGCAAGCCGGCCCTGCCCTTCGTGCCCGGCGTGGAGGTCGTTGGAACCATCGTCGCGGCCGGCGCCGACGCACCGCTCGCGGCCGGCACCCGGATTTGCGCCAGCATCGAAACCGGCGCCTTTGCCGAGCAGGCGCTGGTGCCGGCCAGCGCGGCGCACCCAGTGCCCGATGACGTCCCGGGCGAGGCGGCGCTGGTGCTGCTCGGCGTCAATTATCCAACCGGCTACTATGCGCTGCACAACCGCGCGGGCATGCAGGCCGGCGAGACGGTGCTGGTGCACGCGGCGGCCGGCGGCGTCGGCAGTGCCGCTGTGCAGCTCGCCAAGGCCGCCGGCTGCCGGGTGATCGCGACGGCGGGCACGGCGGAGAAGCGCGAGATTTGCCGCGGGCTCGGCGCTGACGAGGTAATCGACTACACGTCGCCGGACTGGGTGGACCGGTTGCGTGCGGCGACGGGCGGGGCCGGGGCGGATGTCATCTATGATCCCGTAGGCGGCGAGACCGGCGTGCAGAGCATGCGCTGCCTGGCCTGGCGCGGACGCTATCTGGTGATCGGCTTTGCCGCTGGCGCCATCCCGGAGCTGCCGGCCAACCGGCTGCTGCTCAAGGACGCCTCGGCGATGGGCGTGTTCTGGGGCGAGGTCACCAAGCGCGACCCTATCGCGGCACAACAGGTGACTGACGCCGTATTGGAATTGTATCGCGCCAACCTCCTGTCGCCGCTGATTGGCGGGCGCTTCCCACTACAGGACACGCGCGAGGCGCTGGACCGGCTCGGGCGTCGCGAGACCGTCGGCAAGATCCTGATCTGTCCGGCCACTTGAGCAAAGCGGCGATCTCGACCCGGCGCATCGAGGCAAACGGGCAGGTTTTTACGGTCGATGAGGCCGGCGAGGGCGACGCGGTCGCGCTCTGCCTGCACGGCTTTCCCGAAAGCCGGTTCTCCTGGCGGTTCCAGCTTCCGATGCTGGCCGCGGCTGGATGGCGGGCAGTCGCCCCGGACCTGCGCGGCTACGGCGACAGCAGCCGGCCGACGGAGCGTGAGGCCTATCGCCTGGAGCACTTGGTGGCAGATGCGGCCGCACTGTTCGATGCCTGCGGCGCACGCCGGCGTTTGCTCGTGGCGCACGATTGGGGCGCTTTGATCGCCTGGACCTTCGCCATGCAGCGGACCCGGCGGCTCGACGGCTTGGTCATCATGAACGTGCCGCACCCGGCGGTGTTCCGCCGTGTCCTGCGCCACTCATGGGCGCAGCGCCGGCGGTCGTGGTACGTGGCGTTCTTCCAGCTTCCCCGGCTCCCCGAGGCATTGCTCACAGCCGGGCACGCCCGCGCCGTTGCCCAGGCGTTCAGCGGCATGGCCGTCAACAAATCAGCGTTCCCGCCCGAGGTGCTGGAGCACTACCGGCGGAATGCGTTGGTGCCCGGCGCCATGACTGCGATGCTCAACTATTACCGGGCCAATTTCGCCGTGCTCTCCGATGACCGGGCGCCTACGCCGCTGATCGACACTTCGACGCTGATGATCTGGGGCGAGGAGGACACGGCGCTCGGGCTGGAGCTGACCGAGGGCTACGCGCCGTATGTGGCGGATTTCACCCTGGAACGCCTGCCCGGCGTCTCGCATTGGGTGCAGCAGGAGGCGCCTGCGGCCGTGAACGAACGCCTGCTTGCATGGCTGAATCGGAAAGGCCTCTTTGACGCGGGCCAGTAGCTGACGCTGTAGGTTACCCGAAGAGTCGTTGCTTCGAAGGAAGGCGGGTCGCAACCAGCCGTTCCTCCACCCGCTTGATCGCCTCCACTACCGTTTTCCCAGTCTTCGCCACGTTGGGATCGGAGTGCGCGAGCAGCCGGTCCACAACGAGGAGCGCCGGTGCGAGCATCCCACGCAGATCGTGGCGCAACGCCGACATCGTCGCCTCAAGTTCCACCAGCCGAGCAAGCTTCGCGTCCACGTCCTGATCCGGCGGTCCCGGCGCTCTTCGAACGGCCGTCATGTCAGGATCGCTTCACGGGTTGCTCGAAGTCGCATGTCGAGTTGGATGTGCAACAAATTCGGTGTCGTTCGCAAGTGGATATATTTGGAAAGCTTGAAGCCCACGCGCGGACTCGGGAGTCCCCCTGTCGCAGTGTCCGGAACGCTAACAAGGTTTACACTGGCAAAGTAGCCGGATCGGTGCCGCTCATGCCTGTGGCGGATTGGAGCAACCCCTGTCCGGTCGGGCATAGATCCAGCAGCGGGCAGCGGACGCAGGCCGGCTTGCGGTAGAAGCAGCAGCGCTGGCCGTGCAGCATCAGCACCTCGTGGTTGTCATAGATGTGCTGGGCGTCCCAATCGGGCGGCAGCTGCGCCGCCAGCACGCGGTGCGACGGGCCGACGGCCAGCCCCGACGGGATTAGCCCGGTGCGTGCGGCAACCCGGTGGTGGTGGCTGTCCACCGGCAGCGCCGGGCGGCGCAGCGTGCTGAAGCTGAGCACGGCGGCGCTGGTTTTCGGGCCGACGCCGGGCAGGCGCTCGAGCCAGGCGCGCGCGTCCTCGACCGACAGTTCCGTCAGAAAGTCGAGCGACAGAACGCCACGCTCGGCCTCAATCGCGCGCAGGATCGCTTGGATGCGCGGCGCCTTCTGCTCCGGCCAGGTGACGCGGGAGATCGTCGCCTGAATGTCCGTTGTGGGAGCCGCGGCGACGCCGGCCCAATCGGGGAAGCGCTCCCGCAGCGTCTTGAAGGCTGCCCCGCTATCGGCATTTCGGGTGCGGTGGGACAGCAGCGAGCTGACGAGCTCGCTTAGCGGATCAAGCGAGTGGAAGTAGGCGATGGGACATCCGTAGGCGCGGCAGAGCCTATGGTGAATCTCCAGCGCTTTCTCATGCAAATCCATCTCGCGGCAACGCCTGGCAAAACGGCCGGTTTCTCCTTGCAGCCCCGGCGGCTGTGTTGTCGATTGGGGTTAGCGGATGTGGCCAAAATGCACGTAATATGGCCAAAAGTCTCTGACCGGAGGAGCCTTCCCATGAGCGACCAGCTTGCCGACAGCGCGGAGCGCCTGTTCGCCGCCAACACCGGCAAAGCGGTCATCCGCGCTGCCGAGGACGGCACGTTTCCGCAGGCCCTATGGGACGCCGTTACCGAGGCCGGGTTCACCGCCGCACTGTTGCCAGAGCACACCGGCGGCTACGGCACTACGGTCATGGAGGCGATGGCGCTGCTGCAGATCGCCGCTGCCCACGCCGCGCCGATTCCGCTTGCCGAGACCATGCTCGCCGGTTGGCTGCTCGCCCAGGCCGGACTGTCGGTCCCGGAGGGGGTGCTGACCCTGGCGCCGGTGCGCGTTCGCGACGTGCTGACCTTGCGACGGAGTGGTGATGTCTGGCATCTGACGGGGACAGCGTCCCGGATCCCCTGGGCGCGGGACGCAGCGGCAATCGTCGTGCTGGCGGAGGGGCCGAACGGCCCGGCGGTCGCGCTGCTGTGCCCTGACGGCTTTACTCTGAGCCATGACCGCAACCTGGCCGGTGAGCCTCGAGACACCATCACGATTGATGCCATGCTGGCCGCAGATGCGGTCGCGCCGTCGCCTCTCGCCCCCGCGCAGCTGCGTGCAGCGGGCGCCGCGGTACGCACGGTGCAGATCGCCGGCGCGCTGTCCCGCGCTTTGTCTCTCAGCGTGCAGTATGCACAGACCCGGGTGCAGTTCGGCCGGCCGATCGGCAAGTTCCAGGCGATCCAGCAGAACCTGGCGATCCTGGCCGGGCACGCTGCCGCCGCGGTCGCCGCCGCCGACATGGCAGCCGACGCGCTGGCGAACGGCCTCGATCCGTTGCTGGTCGGCGCCGCCAAGGCACGCGCCGGCGAGGCCGCAAGCGTCGCTGCCGGGCTCGCGCACCAGTCGCATGGGGCGATCGGCTTTACCCAGGAATACGAGCTGCACTTCGCCACGCGCCGCCTATGGTCCTGGCGCGACGAGTTCGGCAATGAGGCGGAGTGGAACGGCGTGGTCGGACGCGCCGTGCTGGCCGCCGGGCCGGACGGGCTGTGGCCCGCGCTGACCGCCGCCTGATTCGAAAAGCAGGAGCATGGCCGCGATGCAGGCACTCAATTTCACGACGCCGCCGCCCTTTGACCCCGTCGCGGAGGCGCTGCGCCATGACGTGCGGCAGTTCCTCGCCGTCGAGATGCACGACCGCACGCCGCATCAGCGCGCCGAGTCCTGGAGCGGCAACGACCCGGCGTTCAGCCGCAAGATGGGTGAGCGCGGCTGGATCGGCATGGCCTGGCCGAAGCGCTATGGCGGGCATGAGCGCACCGCCCTCGAACGCTACGTGGTGTTGGAAGAAATGCTCGCCGCTGGGGCGCCGGTGGGCCACCACTGGGTCGCCGACCGGCAGAGCGGCCCCAACATCCTGCGCAACGGCACCGAGGCGCAGCGCGAGCAGATCCTGCCGCGGATCGCCGCCGGCGAGTGCTCGTTCTGCATCGGTATGAGTGAGCCGGACAGCGGCTCGGACCTTGCCGCTGCGCGGACCCGGGCACAGCGGGTGCAGGGCGGCTGGCTGGTGAACGGCACCAAGGTGTGGACATCGGGCGCGCACCGGGCCGACTACATGATCCTGTTCTGTCGCACCGGCGCCAAATCGGAAGGCGACCGGCACGCCGGGGCGAGCCAGTTCCTGGTCGATATGAATCAGGCGCGGGGCGGCGGCATGACGGTGCGGCCGATCATCGACATGCGCGGCGCGCACCACTTCAACGAGGTCGCGATCGGGGACCTGCTGCTGCCGGACGACGCTTTGCTGGGCCAGGAAGGCGACGGCTGGAACCAGGTGACGGCTGAGCTGGCTTTCGAGCGCAGCGGCCCCGACCGCTTCCTGTCCGCCTTCACTTTGCTGGTGGAGGCCGTGCGCGCCCTTGGCCCCACGGCGCCAGAGCGGGCGGCGGTGGCGATCGGGCGGCTCACCTCGCACATCCTGGCGCTCCGCCGGCTGTCGCGCTCGGTCGCCGGCATGCTGCAGGCCGGCGAGGACCCGGCGCTGCAAGCGGCACTCGTCAAGGATCTCGGCAACGTGCTGGAGCAGGAGACCGTGAAGGTCGTGCGCCTGCTGGTCGATGTCGAGCCGTCGGAAGAGGACGGCAGCCCGCCGCTGATTGCGGTGCTGGCCCACTTGGTGATGACGGCGCCGTCGTTTTCGCTGCGCGGCGGCACGCGTGAGATCATGCGCGGCATCATTGCCCGGGGGCTTGGACTGCGATGAGCGACGTTCGGATCACACGGGATGGGCATGTCGGGATCGCGGAGATCTGCCGCGCGCCGAACAACTACTTCGACAAGCCGCTGATCGCTGAGCTGGCGGCGGCGTTCGAGGGCTTCGACGCGGACCCGGACTGCCGCAGCATCCTGCTGGCGGCGGAGGGCCGCAATTTCTGCGCCGGGGCAGATTTCAGCTCGCCCGCGCGCGACACGGTCGGCGACCGGGACGGCGGACATCTGTATCAGCAGGCGGTACGGCTGTTCCGGACGGCCAAACCCATCGTGGCAGCGGTGCAGGGTGCGGCAGTGGGCGGTGGGCTGGGGCTGGCGATGGTGGCGGACTTCCGGGTGGCCTCGGCTGATTCGCGGTTCACCGCCAACTTCAACCGTCTCGGCTTTCATCCCGGCTTCGGCCTGAGCATCACGCTGCCGCGCGCGGTCGGCGAGCAGAAGGCGGCGCTGCTGTTCTACACGGGGTGGCGGATCGGCGGCGAGGAAGCGCACGCGATCGGGCTGGTGGACGTGCTGGCGCCCGCGGCGGAACTGCGGCAGGCGGCACTTGCCCTGGCGACCGAGATCGCCCAATCCGCCCCGCTCGCCGTCGCCTCCACGCGCCGCACCCTGCGCCGCGGCCTGGCCGAGGCGGTCGAGGCCATTACCGACCATGAGCTCACCGAACAGCAGCAGCATTTCGAGACGGCCGACTTTGCCGAAGGGGTAAAAGCGATGTCGGAACGGCGGTTGCCGAAGTTCTCGGGGCGGTGAGCGTGCTTGATCTCAGCGGCATCTCCGTGGCCGCTAGTCGTAGACGTCTGCGGCCGCCACAATCTGCCGGCAAATGGCGCTCGATCTCCATAGCGTCATGCAGGACACGGCCAACACGGATTTTCAAACCTTCTGCCGGTCGGCGCGTACCCATACTGCCAAGCCAGCTTCTGCTTGCATTCCTAAAGCTAAGGCTCTATCTTACCGTTGTCTTACACAGGAATTGACGTGGCTGCGACCGGCCTCACGACCACGATATCGACAAAGGGACAGGTAATCCTGCCCAAGGCGATCCGCGACCAAATGCAGTGGAATACTGGGACCCGGCTCATCGTGGAGCGCACGGCTGACGGCGTGCTCTTGAAGCCGCTGACGACCGCTTTTGCGCAAACCCGGCCAGAGGACGTTTTCGGTAGCCTCTCCTACGAGGGCAAGCCGAAGTCGGTTGAAGACATGGCGGCGGGGATCGCGATGGAGGCCAAGCGTCGGTATGCACGGGGTCGATACTAATATCATCGTCCGCTATCTCACCGGCGACGACCCGGCCCAGGCAGCCGGGGCCCGCAGCGTGATCGGCCAGAAGCCAGTCTTTGTGCCAAGGACCGTCATACTGGAGGCGGAATGGGTGCTGCGCGGCGTCTATGAGTTTCCGTCAGAGAAGATCATCCCAGCGCTCCGTGCCCTGGCTGGTCTCCCCGGCGTGTTGGTTGAGGATGCTGTGCTGGTCGTCAAGGCAATGGACTGGGCCGAGGCAGGCATGGACTTTGCCGATGCCATGCATCTGGCGGCTTCGACCGAGTGCGAAGGCTTCCTGACTTTCGATAAGCGGTTCGCGCGTTCCGGAACGCGCCTAAGCGGCACGCCGATCACAGCACCATGACGAGTGCAAATCTCAGATCTGCGCCGCCCTTTGTCGTCTGATGGTCGAGACCAGACCTGAATTAGTGGACTGCGAAGGCCGGACATGGGCTGACAGCATCAATTGAGCACGGCCACTCGTTTAAGTGCAGGCTGGGCTGATCGCCAGGAACGCCTCCCTCGCGGCGACGCTGCCGACTGGGGCCAGGTAGTCCCAGGCAGCCCGACTCTCGCCAGGTGCCTTCACGCGATAGAGCGTCAGGTCGTGCAGCACCCGGCCATCCGCCCGCATGGTCGTGTCCGCACCGAAATAGCTTACCGGCATGGCCCGCATCGCCTGGCCGATCGCCAGCGCATCCCGCGTCCCGGCCTGCGCCATCCCGCGCAGGAAATGCGTCGCCGCGGCATAGACGTTGGCCTGGTTCTGCGTCGGCATCGCCTTGCGCTCCGCCCTGAAGCGCTGGCCGAAGGCGCGCGCGGCCGGGCTCTGGTCCCAATAGAAACTGGTCGGGAACCGCAGGCCCTGCGCCACCTCCAGCCCCAGCGCGTGGATATCGGTCAGATAGACCAGAAATCCCGCCAGCGTCTGTGGGCCGCCCGTCTGCATGCCGAACTCGGCTGCCTGCTTCAGCAGGTTGACCTGGTCGCCGCCCACGCTGGCCAATCCGATCACCTGGGTGCCGGACGTCTTGGCCTGAATGAGCTGTGACGAGAAGTCGGTGTTGCCGATCGGGAACCGGGTGCCGCCCAGCACCTTGCCGCCGGCTGCCTCAATGACCTTGGCGGCCTCGTTCTGCAGCGCCTCGCCGAAGCTGAAGTTGACCGTGATGAAAAACCAGGTCTTGCCGCCGCCCTCGGTCAGCACCTTCGCGGTACCGGCGGCCATCGCATGCGTGTCGTCCGCCCAATGGCTGCTGACCGCGGCGCAGGTCTTCGAGGTGAACTCGGTGACCGCGGCGGCGGTGATCAGCACCGTACGCGACTTCTCCCGCGCCACCTGCTGCACCGCGGCGGCGACCGGGGTGACGGGCAGGTCGGTGATGGCGTCCACGCCGCTGTCGTACCACTCGCGGGCGATGCTGCCGGCCACGTCCGGCTTGTTCTGGGTGTCGGCGCGAATGACCTCAACCGGGCGGCCCAACACAGTGCCGCCAAAATCCTGCACAGCCATGCGCGCCGCCGCCACTGACCCGGCGCCGCCGCTACTGGCGTATGGACCGCTCTCGTCAGTCAACACGCCGATGCGGACCCGGGCATCCTGCGCGCGGGCTCGAAAGCTTCCCGTCAGCGCCGAGGCGCCGACCAGGACGGCCCGTCGTCCAAACCCCGTTGCACTCATCGAAGCTTCCCCGGTTTTGCCGGTATCCTAACCGGTCAGCGACGCGGAAACAGAGATAAACTCACGGGCACGGCGACGCGGCCCAGGCAGCGAGCGCCTGCCGACCGGATCGCCGCCGCCATGTAACCTACTCCGCCTTGCGGTGTCCCCGGCCGTGCTGCTCCTGCGTCAACTCGGCCTTGCGGTGCGCCGCCTCCTTTTCCGCTTTGCCCGCCGTCGCCGAGCTGGTGCCCTCCTCTGTCGTACCGTCGGCAGCCGCGCGCGAGCTGGCGGGCATGGGCTCGCCCTTGGCCTGCTTCGGAGCGGGCGCCTTGCCGCCCTCGTTCACCGTGGCATGACCGGCGCCGGCCTTCGCGCTGCCGGCCTGCTGGACCTCCTCCGCTTTCTGCGCCTTGGCGGAACGCGCGGTGCTGGTGTCGTTGTCGGATTTGGTTTTCTCGTGCGGCATGACGCCTCTCCGTTTTGGGGTGGGCGGTTAACACCTGTGCGGCGTCCGGGTTGCGCCCAGGCGGCAGTTGGCGCTCAAACGCAGCTTGGCTGCGCGAGGGCTGGCTGAGCGTCCCCCGCGTCGCAGGTCAGATTCGAAGTTGCCGGGATGCCTGCTCGGCGATGGCGCGTAGCTGGTCGTCGCCCGCCTCGCCGACGACGACGTAGGCATAGGCGCCGTCCAGCCATAGGGCCGTCCCCTGCGCGCCGTGCCGCTCCAGCTGCATCGGAGCCGCGGCTGCGGCAAGCTTCGCGATGCACAACGCCAGCGGCAAGCCTTGGGCGCGGGTATAGATCAGCTGCGCCACTGGGTGACCGTTCACCACGAGCATACGCGCGCCCGCGAAATGCAGACCCACGGCGACGAGGTCTGGCACCTCAAGGCGCCGGTCGAGCCGTTTGCCGAGCCAGCCCGTGATGTCGTCCATCCGGTCCGCAGGCACCTCGACCAGATGCCGCTCCTCCCGGGCATAGACGGCGTGGTACTCCGCCACCTCGTCGGCCAGCGTCGCCTGCGGCGGCACCGGCCTGCCTGCCCAGCCTGCACCGCCGACAAACCCGGCCACGCAGGCCGCCAATGCCGCCCCCATCGCCCAGCCATAGCGCCGCGGCGCCCGGCGCAGCACGCATGGCGGCGCCGGCAGCAGCCGTTCGGCATCGGCCGCGTAGGCATGCTCGCCGCAGGCGGCACGCAGCAGGCCCGCAGTCTCCCTGTACAGCTCGACGGCCCGCTGCGCCCGCGGGTCGGTCGCGATCAGTTTCTCGACTTCACGGCTCGCCTCGGCGTCGAGCTCCCCGTCCACATAGGCGACCAGCAGGGCGTCGGTATCGCTCATCTCGCCCCTCCCATGGGGGAATGTGGCCGGGTGCGGGCCGGCAAGGAGAAGACGTTTGCAGCGTCTCCCGGGCTGCGTCCAGTCAGTGCTCCATGTAGTTCCTTCCGGCCGCGCGCCAGCCGGCTCATCACCGTGCCGATCGCGATGCCGAGCACGTCGGCCGCGTCCTTGTAGCTCAGGCCGTCCACGCAGACGAGCACGAGCACGGTGCGCTGCTCGGCCGGCAAGGTCGCCAGGGCGCGGCGCACCGCCTCCAGCGTCATGCGGGCCTCCGCCGCGCGCTCGCCGTCCTCGCCCATGGTGGCCTCCGCGGCCTCGATGCCGTCATGGCGCCGGATGCGCCGCCAGCGGATCTCGTCCGTCCAGCGGTTGCGCATGATTCCATACAGCCAGGCGTCGAGGCGCGAGCCGTCGCGTAGTTGATCGGCGCGGCGGATGGCGCGCTCGCAGGCGTCCTGGACCAGCTCATCGGCGTCGGTCGTCGATCCCGTCAGCGCGATGCCGAAACGCCGAAGTCGCGGCAGCAGCCCGATCAGGGCGGCGCGCATGTCCTCTCCCATATCAAGCTCGTCCTTTCGGCCCAGTCCTATGGAGGACGGATGAACTCATGGGATAGTCCCGTCCAGCTCCGTAATATTTCATAGTGATCGAAGGCGCCTGCAGGGACAGCGCCGAACGCCGGTCGCTGTCCCTGGTCATAATCAGCCGTTATTATGCATATACAGATAGTTGTTGCCGCCAGCGTTGCCGGTGCTGACGCCAAACTTGGACTGCGCATCCGCTACCGACATGCCCGCAAAGGTGACCGAAGCGTTGACCCCGGTGCCGGCTCCCTTGATCTCGGCGTGCAGCGTGGCGCCCTTCGCGCCCTCGGCGCCTTCGTTCTCGCTCCAGCTCAACGTGCTGACGCCGGGCTGGTAGCCCCAGATCGTCACTGCGTCGCCGCGATGGAAGTTGACGACCGTGTCCCAGACCGTCTGGCCACCCCGGACGTCGGCAAAGAACGTGTCGGACCCGCCGTCGTCACCATGGCCGCCGGTCAGGAAGTTGGAACCGGCGCCGCCGTCCAGCACGTTGCTGCCGCTCATGGCCGAGATCGCGTCGTCGCCGTCGCCGCCGTGGATGAACACGTTCGCGGCGCCGGATGCCACGGACCGGCCGTCATGGCCGCTCCAGATATATTCGTGCTGGAGGTAACTCACCGGGCCGGCATAGGCCGTGCCGTCATCGGTGCCAGACCCGTGCGTGCCGCTGTCGGTCCAGGAAAAGTGACCGGATTGGTGCGCGGCGCCGCTCAGGTCATCCGCGGATTTGGTCAGGCTGCCGGCATTGTTCGTTGTGCTGCTTGTCATCGTCTCGCTCCGTATCGTTGAGGTCGAAGTCCAGGCTCCCGCCCCGGCAGGCGTGCCGTGGTGGGCGTGGCTCAGGGGTCGCTGGTCCAGCTTGGCTAAAAAATACTCCAGCGCTCGTGAGGTGGCATAATTACGAGACGCGCCACGTATCGGTTTATTCCAGACTAATTCGGAGCAGCGTCGGCAGGACGGTGCCGCAGCCAATGTGATATCGTCCGAAGCGAGTTTTGGAATGGAGACGATCGTGCAGAGCTTGGGTATGACGGCGGGCGCAACGCCCGCCACACGGCGCCGCTTCGGCGGCACATGGCCGCAAAATCTCGCGGCGGTGGCCATCGGCAGCGCGCTGCTCGCCTTATCCGCCCATGTGCAGGTGCCGTTCTGGCCGGTCCGGCTCTCGATGCAGAGTCTTATGGTGCTCGCCATCGGCGTCGCCTATGGCGGACGGCTCGGCACTGCGACGCTGCTCGCCTATTGCGCCGAGGGCGCGCTCGGCCTGCCAGTGTTTCAGGGCGGGGCGGGGCTCGCCTACATGGCGGGGCCGACCGGCGGCTACCTGCTCGGCTTCCTGCTCGCAGCCGCAGCCGTCGGCACGCTGGCGGACCGTGGCGCCATGCGGTCGCGGACGAGTATTGTCGCCGTGCTGCTGCTGGGCGAGGCGCTGATCTACCTGCCCGGCGTCGCCTGGCTGGCCGTGCTTTTCGGCCCCGCCAAGGCCGTGGCGTTCGGCCTCACGCCATTCCTGCCAGCCGAGGCGCTTAAGCTGGCGCTCACCGCCGCCGCAACGCCGTTCCTGCGCCGCCGGGCACACTGAGCGCCGGACATCGGCACTGGCCAGCCGCGGCAGGGAGCAACCGAGCGGTGCCGATCCCAGCAAGCCATCCAGTGCCGGACATCGGACGGTTCCTGCTCGGCGCCTGGCAGCTGACACGGCTGGGATGGAACGGCGTTCCAGCGCGGACCATGCGGCTGCGCGGCACAGCACGTTTCTCCGCCTGCGCCGCGGGACTGCTGTTTGAGGAACGCGGCACGATGACGGTTGGCGCCTATGTGGGCGAGGCCGCGCGGCGCTACCGCTTTCACGTCGAGCGGCCCGGCACGGCGATCGTCTGCTTCGAGGGTGGCGAGCCTTTCCACCCGCTGAACCTCGAAACCGGCCTCGCGCATGTTCGGCACGACTGTCCGCCCGATCACTATGAAGGCCGCTACCGCGTGCTCACTCCGGCGTGCTGGCTGCTGAGCTGGCAGGTGACCGGCCCACGCAAGGACCACAGGATCACCAGCCGCTTCACCCGATCGGCCGACCCGCTGCTCAGTCGCTGATCATCGCCTGAATTTTGGTGGCCAGGACGTCCAGGGCGAACGGTTTGGTCATCACCTCCATGCCGGCCTCCATATGACCGTTGCCGACGGCGGCGCTTTCGGCAAACCCCGTGATGAACAGCACCTTCAGCCCGGAACGCCGCTCCCGCGCCGCGTCGGCGAGCTGGCGTCCGTTCATTCCGCCGGGCAGTCCGACATCGGTGATCAGCAGGTCGATGCGCCCGCCCGCCTCCAGGTGCCGCAATCCCGTGCGGGCGTCGGCGGCCTGCAAAGCGGCGTAGCCGAGATCCTGCAGCACCTCGACGACCAGCATGCGCACGACCTCCTCGTCGTCCACGACCATCACCGTTTGACCCTGCAGCGCGCGGGGCACATCGTGGGCAGTCTCGGCCTGCAGCGCCGCCTCTGCCGTTTCCCGCAGGCGCGGCAGATAGAGGCATACCGTGGTCCCAAGGCCGGGCGTGCTGTGGATGTGCACCTGGCCGCCGGACTGCTTGGCAAAGCCGTAGATCATCGACAGCCCAAGCCCAGTGCCCATGCCGATCGGCTTCGTGGTGAAGAATGGGTCGAAGGCGCGGGCGATCACCTCGGGCTCCATCCCGGTTCCGGTGTCGCTGATCAGGAGCGAGACATACTGGCCGGGCGCCAGGTCGCGCTCCCGTGCGGCCCGCTCACCGAGCAGGACATTGCCGGTTTCAACCCTCAGCCGCCCGCCCGTCGGCATGGCGTCGCGCGCGTTGATGCAGAGGTTCAGCAGCGCGTTATCCAGCTGGTTGGGGTCCACCAGCGTGACCCAGAGATCGTCGGCAAGAACCATCTCGAGCACGATGCCTGGCCCTATCGTCCGGCGGATCAGCTCATCCATTCCGGCAGCCAGTCGGTTGACGTCCGTCGGCTTCGGATCGAGCGTCTGCCGGCGCGAAAAGGCCAGCAAGCGGTGCGTCAGGGCCGCCGCCCGCCGCGCCGCGCCCTGCGCCGCCGAGATATAGCGGTCCAACTCATCGATCCGGCCCTGCGCGACGCGCATGCCCAGCAGCTCCAGGCTGCCGGTGATGCCCGTCAGCAGGTTGTTGAAGTCATGCGCCAGCCCGCCCGTGAGCTGCCCGACTGCCTCCATCTTCTGGCTCTGACGCAGCGCCTCCTCGGCGGCCATCAGTTCTCCCGTACGCACCTGTACCTGCGACTCGAGCGAAAGCGTCAGCGCCTGAAGATCGTGCTCGATCTGCCGGCGTCGGGAAATATCGGTGAACAGGATAGCGACCCGGCGCGCGGCCGGGTCGCCCACCCGGTAGGCGTGCACGTCATACCAACGGCCCAGCGCCTCGGCAGCGTCCTCGAAGCGCGTCGCCTCGCCCGTTAGGGCGACGCGGCCATAGGTGTCGAACCAGTACTGCTCATGCTCCGGCACAAGCTCACGCATCGAGCGGCCGGTCGCGCCGGTGAGACCGGTCTGGCGCTCGAACGCCGGGTTCACCTCGATGAATGTGTAGTCAACCGGATGGCCGGACCCATCAAACTGCATCTCGAT
>JANXVC010000536.1 GCA_025351925.1 Rhodospirillales bacterium
CCTTCTCCTCGTGCGTCAGACAGCTGAGATCAGGAAGCTCGGTCATCCCCGCTTTGAATCCCAAGCATCAGGGTCACGTCAAGCCGCCTCACGCGCAGCGCCAGACATTCCAGATCAACGGGGGAGATGAGCAGACACCGAAAAACATCCATGTCGCCCACATGGTGATCGACTCCGGCGTGGATACGGCCTGGGTGCGCGAGAGACGCCGCGAACGCCTCGGCGAGGAAAGCCTTGAGCCCGACGAGCTGGTGAACCCGGCCTCAATCGCCGAGACCTACTGGCAGCTGCACCTCCAGCCTCGCGATGCCTGGACCCACGAACTGGATTTGCGGCCCTATGGGGAGAGTTGGTGAGATGAGCGAGATCGAGTTCCATTTCGACTTCGGCAGCCCGAATGCCTACCTCGCCCACCGTGTCATCCCCGGCATCGCGACCCGAACCGGGGCGCGGTTCCGCTACGTGCCCATCCTGCTCGGCGGGGTGTTCAAGGCGACGAATAATCGCTCGCCGGTCGAGGCATTCGCAGCCATCCACAACAAAACCGCCTTCATGGAACTGGAGACGCGGCGCTTCCTGGCGCGGCACGGCATCACCGACTTTCGCCATAACCCGTTCTTCCCGGTCAACACCCTCACCCTTATGCGCGGCGCCGTCGCGGCCCAGCACGCTGACTGCTTCGAGCGCTATGTCGATGTCGTCTTCCGCAACATGTGGTGCGAGCCGAAAAAGCTGGACGAGCCGGAGGTCATCCGCACGGTGCTCACGGAGCACGGCTTCGACGCCGGGAGCTTGCTGGAGCAAGCGCAACGTCCAGGCGTGAAGCAGGAGTTGGCGCGCAACACCGAGGCGTCGGTGAGCCGCGGCTCCTTCGGCTCACCAACCTTCTTCGTCGGCGACGAGATCTTCTTCGGCAAGGACCAGTTGCGCGACGTGGAGGAGACGTTCGCCCGACGTGTCAGCTAGCAAGTGCCGAGGGAACGCCGACCGGCTTGTGTTTGTTCGCCTCCGTCCCGGCCGAACTGAGGTCAGCGAGCGCACCTCCGAGAGTCTCATGCTTGAACCGAAAACCTGCGGCTAAAAGGCGGCGGGGGGTCGCAGCCTGGCCATCGAGCAGGATCGTTGCAGCCTCCCCGGCAACCGCCTGGATCAGCCAGGCCGGAATGCGCAGGCGCGCGGTGGCGCCGTTGGCGCGGGCGACCGCACCGGCGAACTCCGCTTGCGACACGAGCGGCACGGCGGCGACGTTGACCGCTCCGTCCAGCGCTGGTTTATCAATGGCGCAGCGGATCGCGGCCACGGCATCGTCGAGGTGGACCCAGGGCATCGGCTGCCGTCCGCTGCCCAGCACGGCGCCAAGACCCAGCCGGCTCGCGACAGCCAATGGCGGGTAAAGGCCGCCCGAGCCGCCGATCACGCCACCGAACCGCAGTCTGACCACCCGTAGGCCGAGCGACCGCACGGCCTTCGCCTCCGCTTCCCAAGCGGCGCAGAGGTCGGACTGGAACACGCCGAGCTGCGGCGGTGCCGTTTCATCGAGTTCCTCGCCACCGTTGCGGACGCCATAGAAGCCCACGGCTGAGGCGTTCACGAGCACCGCGGGCTTGTGGTCAAGCCGCTCAACCAGGCCGCGGATCTGCCGGGTCGTATCGATGCGGCTACTCAGCAGCGCCGCCTTCCGCCGCGCGGACCAGCGGCGGCCAAGGATGCTGGCGCCGGCCAGGTTCACGATCGCGGCGACCGGCGTTTCCGCCGCCAAAGCATCCAGCCGTTCCACCGCGAGGACGCGCGGGCCGAAGCCGGCGGCAGCGCGCCTTGCGTCCCGGGTGAAGACAATGACCCGTTTGCCGTCCGCGAGCAGGCTGCGGACCAGGGCGGTGCCGATGAAGCCGGTCGCGCCCGTCACCAGCACGGCCGGGCCATGCGCCGGCACGACGGCCACGGACGGAAGGGTCGCGCGTGCCACCCGGTAAAGCCGCATGACGGCGATCCAGTTCCGCACGCTCCAGGCGAACACCCCAGCGGCGTAGAGCGTGAACAGCAGCGACACCCAGCCATGACCGACAAAAGGCAGGCCGGACGGCGCGGCGGCCCATGCGACCATGAACGGCGCCAAGGCGGCGACGAAGCAGCCGTAGCTGACCGCTAGGATCGTGTGCAGGATCCGCTCCAGCGTCGGCAGGCGGCGCGTCAAGTCCTCCTCGATGAAGTCGGCCAGGGTGATGACGATCTCGATGGCGAGCAGGCCGGCGAGGATCCAGGCCCAAACGCCCTCCCAGCGTACCCAGGCGAGGCCCAGGAACAGCACGGCGTAGATACCCTCCCGCGCCGCGTGCAACACCAGCTCGTAGCGGGCCGAGACGCGCTGCGGCAGCTTGGCCTCCAGCTCATGGTGCCAGAAGTTATCGAAGGCGCCGATCAGGGCCTGGACGGAGAGGATCGCGAAGACGGCATTCATGACAGGTCCTTCTGGCTATCGGTGAACACGCCGGTCTGGCGGAACGTTGCTCCCCAGAGCGGGTGGACCATGGTGAGGGTGAAGCGGAACCGTGTGTCATCGACGGCCTGGTGCTCGACACGGCAGCGGCCCGGCGTCAGCACGGCAGGGATCGGCACGCGCCACGGCCCGATTGCGACGAAGAAGCTGCGGCTGGTGAAGACCAGCGTGCCGTCCTCGACCGAAATATCGAGCACCATGCCCAGACCGCCGTCCGTGCGTTCGAGCACGGTGCCGTCGGGTAAGATCGACTTGACGGAGCGGACGAATTGCGCCGGTCCAAGTTGGCGGGACCACGCGACCCCATGGCCGGCAGGGCGCACGTCAACCACGACGGGCAGATCGGTTGCGCGCATCGCGGCCAGCGGCGCCCCGAACGCACGCGACAACCAGGCGAACCCGGCGCCGATGGCCGAGCTGTCACACGTCAGGGTGCCTCGATAGGCGGCGGGCCCATGCCCGGCCTCGAACCGGCGGCACAGGCTGAGCGGGAGGCGGCCCCAATCGGACGGATGCACCAGGCGGGCGATGTCGAGCGGTGAGGTGCAGCGTCGCGATCGCCCGGCCGGCTCGGCTGATCCAGCCAGTCTCAGCGTGCGGTACATGGTAACCTATTCCCATCGTCATTATGGGATCGACTTCGCATCGGGCGTGCCATGTGCCATGGATATAGCAAGTTATTGTTTACGCTGATTTTCTCCAATGCTGGCGGCTGGCGAGCTATATACGGCATATACAAGATTGGACCGGTACCGTAACTTTCGGATACGCATGGCCACCCACATCGCCCTGTCGCTCGCGCTCTTTGGCAGCCTCGCTTTGGCGCTCGTGCTGTGGCGCTGGGCGGAGCGGGTCGCGGGGACGCGGC
This sequence comes from Rhodospirillales bacterium, assembly GCA_025351925.1. Classification (GTDB taxonomy): domain Bacteria; phylum Pseudomonadota; class Alphaproteobacteria; order Acetobacterales; family Acetobacteraceae; genus CAHJXG01. Next base: position 3,366 of record JANXVC010000536.1, read on the forward strand.
AGCTCACCCTGTTTTTGGTCGGCGTGGCCGTTTGGATTGCGGGCAACGAGCTGCCGACCTGGTTTGGTCCCGGGGCCGAGCGGGCCGGGCTGAGCCTGCTGGCGACCGCGGCGCTGACCTCGGCCGTGTTCTTCCACTTCGCCGCCGCGTTCACCCGCACGCTGGCCCGCCCGTGGATACTCGGCGCCTATGCGTTGGGAAGTGCGGCCATGGTCCTGTCAATCGTGCTCGTCCCCGGCGGCTACCAAGCCTTCGCCGGGCTGGAATACGTCGCCGTTCCCAATACGGTGGGGTGGTGCACGAGCATCGTCTGGGCGGCCCTGGCCGGCGCAGGCCAATTGCTGTTGCTACGGGCACTCGCGACCTGGACGGGGCTCGCTCGGCGGCAGCTGGCCGCGGTCACAGCCTCGAGTGCCTGGGGCCTGCTCTGCATGTCGGGCTACGGAATTGTGGCGCTGGGCTTGCCGATGGCGCCCTGGCCGCTGCTGGGATTGCCGATCTATCCGGTGCTGCTCGTGTATGGGATTCTGCGATACGAGCTGCTGCTGGCGAACGCTTGGGCCCGGCGCGCATTGGGCTGGGCGATACTGGTCGGCACGGCGGGCCTGGTGGTGGCTGCGGTGCCGCTGCTGCCGTTCGGAGCCGCGCTCGGCACGCGGTTCGCCACGGCGGCCGAGGTCGGCATTGCCTTCCTCGTGCTCGGCGGGCCCGCCCGGCGCCTGGCGGGACGGATCGTCTATCCCGGCGGGGCCGTGACGCCGGATGACCTGACGGCCTGGCGGGCCAACCTGGCCCAGGCCGCTGATAACGTCGAGCTTGCCAGCCGTGCAGCCCTCCTGCTGTCGCGGCGCTTGTCGATCAGCGTCCAGGTCGTCGTCGGCGACGCCGTATCCGCGGTCACCGCTCCGTTGCTGACCTGCTGCAGGAGTGAAACCGGGTGGCGGTCAATTTTGGCGTCGGGCTGGGGCGCAGCGCCACCTGGGCCCCGGCGGGTTGCGGAGATGCTGGGCGTCGTGCTGGCCGAGGAGGCGCAGCGGCTGGAGCGGGCAGTGGCGCTGGCGCAGCAGGAGCGGGAGCGGCAGGCGCAGGCCCGCCTGGCCGAGTTGGGCGCACTGGCCGCCACCGTCGCGCACGACGTCCGCAACCCGCTCAACATCATCGGCATGGCGGTTGCCACCGCGGACGCCGGCACCAGGGCCGAGGTTCGCGACCAAGTGCGGCGCATCACCCGGCTCACTGATGACCTGCTGGACTACGCGAAGCCCTGGTCGGTCGTGGCGGCGCCCATGAACATCGCGGCCCTCGTCCGCGAACTGGCCGCCCGCCGGCCCGTCATCGAGGTCCGGCTGCCGGACAGCCTCCAGGTCGTCGCCGACCCGGGGCGGGCGGAGCAGGCGATCAGCAACCTGATCGATAACGCATGCGCCGTGGCCGGCCGCGTCGTGCTCGAGGCGGAGTGCCGTGACGGTCAGGTCCGCCTGCATGTCTGCGACGACGGGCCGGGTATTCCCGCCGACCTCCGCGACCGCGTTTTCGAGCCCTTTGTTTCGCGCAGTCCCGGCGGCACTGGCCTCGGCCTGGCCATTGTGGCCCGGATCGCCAAAGCCAGTGGCGGCACGGTCGGGTTGACCGAGCGCCCGGGATGGTCAACCTGCTTCACCCTCAGCCTGCCGCAGGCGTCATGACCACGCCAGGCCATATCCTGCTGGTCGATGACGAGCCGGCATTCCAACGGCTGGGCGGCGCGTGGCTGAAAGGCCTCGGCCATACCGTAACCGTGGCGGGCTCGGCCGAGGAGGCCGTCACCCGCTTCCGCGACGCGGCCCCCGACCTTGTTCTGCTGGACCTGTCGATGCCGCCGCGGATGGATCCGCTGGCCGGGATCGAGCTGATCCACGCCTTCCTGCCGGCGCCCGTCATCGTCCTGACGGGTCATTCCGCGCATGAGATCGCCTTGCGCGCCACCGAGGCCGGCGCCTGGGACTTCATCGCCAAGCCGATTGATCCTGACATGCTCCGCTTCGTGGTCGGCCGCGCCCTCCGCAAGGCGGCACTCGACCGGGAGTTGCGTACTCTGCGGGAGCAGGCGGCAACCGACGACTTAGGGCTGGTGGGCCGTTCGGAGGCGATCAAGCGTCTGCGCGCCATGGTGCGCAGGCTGGGTCCGAGCATGGTCAGCGTGCTGCTGCTGGGCCCTACGGGGACGGGCAAGGAGCTGGTCGCCCGGGCGCTGCATACGTGCAGTCCGCGGGCTGCCGGGCCGTTCGTGCCGATCCATTGCGGCGCCCTGCCGGCAAGCCTGCTGGAAAGCGAGCTGTTCGGGCATTTGAAGGGCAGCTTCACGGGCGCGCAGCGGGACCAGCCCGGCCTGATTGAGACGGCACACAAGGGAACGCTGCTGCTGGACGAGGTCGGCGAGATGCCGGCGGCGATGCAGGTGAAGCTGCTGCGCTTCCTCCAGGAAGGCACGTTCCTTCCGGTAGGCGGCCGCACGGTCAAGCGCGCGGACGTCCGGGTGATCGCCGCCACCCACCGTGACCTGGACGCGATGGTGGCCGAGGGCAGCTTTCGTGAAGACCTGTTCTACCGGTTGAAAGGCATGGTCCTGCGGACGCCGTCCCTGACGGAGCGGACGGAGGATGTTACGCTGCTGGCCGGAGTCTTCCTGCGACGCGCGTCGGCCTCTGCAACGTTCGCACCAGACGCGATCGACTGGCTCGCCAACCGCAGCTGGCCTGGCAATGTGCGCGAGCTGCGCGCCATGGTCGAGGCAGCGGCGGCGCTGGCCGGCCCCGGGGAGCCGGTCGATGCTGCGCTGCTGCGCTTCGTGTCGGGCGAAGCGGATGAGCTCCTGCCGGCGGCGCGGGCCGCCGTGGGATCGCTGTCTGAGGTCATTGCGCAGGTCGAGCACCGCATGCTGTCCGAAGCGCTTGTCGCGTCTGGGGGCAATCAGTCCGAAGCGGCCCGCGTCCTCGGGCTGTCCCGTGTCGGGCTGATCAGGAAGATGTCGCGGCTTGGTCTGCGGTGAGGCTTTGCAATCTTCTATCGATTGGTTTCGCGGCGGCATCGGTGATGCAGGCTACGAACAGTTCATTCGGCCAGGCCATGCCGATAGCGCGGTGTTGAGCCGGTTCGGGCTGGAAAGGTTTGCCCCCTCGTCGCAGGAGAACTGCCGCACCAGGCGCTCGACCTCCTCAATGTCCAGTTCGCTGCCATTGTCGTCCGGATGCTCGTCCTTGGTCAGGATGTAGAAATAATACCAGCTGCCTGATGTTTTGGCTCCCAACAGGGATTTCCAAACACTGCTGAATGTGAGTCGATGGGCTGTGGTCGGTTCGCGGAGGGCAGGGTGGCGTCGGTTGCGATCACGCGTTTGGACTTGAGTGTCATGCAACTGCGGACAGCAGCGGCGCGAACGGCTAACTGACCGGTCTCAAAGCGGCTCATACCGGCAGCCTTGTTGGCTGACCGTTGGAAGGCATTACCAGCACGGCTACCCGACGAAGGTGCTGACTGAGATGCTCGGCACGAAACCGTGGGAGATCAGGGCCCTGTTCAATCATACGTTGGATTTTGATCGCGCCCGCGGGCTAAAAGGGCGGATGCTTGCCGCCGGGCTACCCGAATGACCCTATGAGTGATTGCTCCATCTCGCCTGAAACAGGCCAGTCGCATATCACTCGATTCAAATATTCCCGGACGAGTCCTAAGCTCGACTTTGGCCATTTTTGGTTATGCGCTGGTCCAGAAATGCGGCTCTGAGGCGATGTGGTCGAGGGCTGCGTCGAGCGGCATGGTCGCGATGCCGAACGGCCCTGAGGCGGCCCAGCGCTGGCCGTTCCACCAGAGC
>JANXVC010000538.1 GCA_025351925.1 Rhodospirillales bacterium
CCTTCTCCTCGTGCGTCAGACAGCTGAGATCAGGAAGCTCGGTCATCCCCGCTTTGAATCCCAAGCATCAGGGTCACGTCAAGCCGCCTCACGCGCAGCGCCAGACATTCCAGATCAACGGGGGAGATGAGCAGACACCCGTCCCATTCGTGAACGAGTACTAGGCCGATGCGCACCACAGCATCAAAGTATTTGCAGCCCTGGCTGTCGTCGCTGCGTGGTCGGCGCTCCGCTCGCCGTGGAGTGGCAGCGCTCGAGTTCGCGCTTGCCTCCCCTATGCTTATTTTGATGCTGTTGTCGATGTATGACATCGCGAATGGCTGGCTGGCTTGGCGGCGGCTGACCGCGGCAGCACAGTCCGTAGGGCAGATCGCGACTATGCTGGCGGTCAACGCGGACGGCACGAACTCGTTGACGTTTGATCAGGCTTGGCGGTCGAGCACAGCCGTCTATGCGTCGATGCCGGAGATGCTGGTAACGGGCGCTCGATACGGCGTCACCCTCTCGCAGGTTCTGTTCACCTCCACTTCCGCCTGCAATGGCGCGATCTGCGCTGCCCATGTGGACTGGAGCAAGGCGATGCTTGGTGTGGCGGCCCCACGACCCTGCGGCGCGCTGTCCGCCACCGCTGACGACGCCGCGCCGGGCCCGACGGTCATGCCGCAGAGCGCGTTTCAGGCTGCGCCGGTGTTGGTGGCGGATGTGACATATGATTTCAAGCCGTTGTTCCTCGGCGGCGTCGTGGGCCCCATTTCGATGGCCCGTTCATCCTATTTTCCCGCTCGGTCCGGAAGCTCCAACCAGGTCATTACCTACTCTGGACCGAACGCACAGTGTCCGGCGTTCCATGAGCCGGAAGCCGAGAAAAAGGCGGATCATTAGCATGGCGCCTCGTAACTCATGGTGGAGCGCGCTTGCGAGAACGCTGCCCCTCGGCACGGACCGTCGCGGCGCGATGGCCGTTACCATAGCCATCGTCATGGTAGCGCTGCTTGGGATCTTGGCGCTTGCCATTGACACGTCGCAGGCTATCTCGGCGCATACCCGGCTCGGTTTGGCGGCCGACACCGCAGCACTGACGGCACTGCGGTCGGCAGCAGCGGCCTACGCCAAAGATACGCAGACGGATTTGCATCTGGCCGAAGCCGCAGGTGTGCAACGCTTCCGCGCCCAGGCGTCCGGCATCTCCAACGTGTCTATGCCAGCCGTGACGGTGCAAGTCTCGCGCAACGGGCTGCAGTTCAGCGCCGTTGTGACCTATGCCGCCACCTACACGACGCAAATTGCCAGCGCGCTGCACGGGATCAACGCAGCCTATGGCGATATCGCTACCCTACCGCTCGGCGGCACCACGTCGGCTCAGGAAACCACCGGCGCCTACGTCGATATCTATGTTCTAATGGACGTATCGAACTCCATGGCCATTGGCGCCACGGACGACGCGCGCGATGTTTTAAAGCAGAAGACGTCTGAGTATCCGATGACGGGTGCCTGGGACTGGAGGAACTGCGCGTTTGCTTGCCACATGGTTCAGCCGCTCACCGGCGGATTGAAGCAGCAGTATGGCGACTACTATGCCATGGCGAAGCACTTCAACATTACGCTGCGCATCGACGTTCTGAAGAATGCTGTCACCTATGTCGCGTCAATCCTCACCGCGGCACAACACCCTGAAAAGTTCCGTTTCGGTCTCTATACATTCGAGACGGACGTGCACGACGTTTACCCGCTCGGCGCGCCTTCCAGTGCAGCCCCCGTCATTGCGGCAACGGAGGTCACGCCGATCGCCGATTGGGGACCGTGGAATCAGACCAACGTCGCGCAGTCGATCGCCAAATTTGGCGGATTTGTCGGACGAGCCGGCGATGGTTCATCACCCGAAAACGCCCGCAAATACGTGTTTCTCTTGACCGATGGCATGGAGGATTTCACTGGAGGTGGAGGACAGCGCGTAACGGCCCCGTTCGACCCGAAGGTGTGTCAGGCCCTCAAAGATCGGGGGGTCGTCATACTGGTGCTGCAGACCACCAACGATGATCCCAGCGATCAGATCGGGGAGAACGCCATGCTGGCTCAGGTCCGACCGTTACTGCAGCAATGCGCGTCGGGTCCTGACCTTTTTACCTCGGCCTCAACTCCGGCCGAGATCAACACGGCCATCCGCACCATGGTCAACTTCGCGGTCTCCACGCCCGCGCAATTCACCCGATGAGGACGCCGGGCGTGACGGCGCTTCTGTGCCTGCTCGCCCCCGTCGTCATGGCGCAAGACCGCATGAACCTAACAGGCTCGCCCTTGTGCCTACAGGCTGCCGCAACGGCCGAAATGGAATGGGGATTGCCGACCGGCATGCTCGCCGCCATCGGCCGGGTCGAAAGCGGGCGATGGGATTCTCGCACAAACCGAGTGGAGCCCTGGCCCTGGACGGTGAATGCGGCCGGTGCCGGACGCTACCATCCAACCCTGCAAGACGCCGTAGCCGACGTGGCGCGCGAGCAGGCCGCCGGAGTACGTTCAGTGGACGTGGGCTGCTTCCAGGTCAATCTGCTGCATCATCCTGCCGCCTTTACAGATCTCAATGAGGCCTTCGACCCGCTCGCCAACGCGCGTTATGCCGCTCGCTTTCTCAATGTCCTGCGCGCCAATACCGGCACATGGGACCTGGCGGTCGCGCAGTATCACTCAGCGGTGCCCGAAATTGGCGAGCCATACCGACAGCGTGTAATGGCGGCCTGGCAGGGCGGCGCACCCCCGACCGTGATGCTCATGCGGCCGAGCTATGCCTCAGCCGCCCAGCCCATGTCCCGGACCCACGTGATTGCTGGAGACCCGCACGTCATATTCGTGAGAGCATTAGCAGCCATGCTGCGTGGCGTCCAACGAGGCCTGCCGACCGACCCGCACGTCATTCGGGTGCACGGCTGACATTGCCCGCTCTTCTGGCTGACCAGCCTGCGCCAAGGTTGATGGAGTACCGGGCGCCAAGAACGACCCTGCTACCGGTCGCTCCAGAGCGCGGCTGATCTCAGAAGGCTCGCAATCCGACAGACTAAGCAGGGTTGCGTGGCCTGAAACACATGAATGTTTGCAAGTCCAAGCTACGCGACCCTGCTTAGGTTGTCATCTGTGCGCAGACTTGTAGAGGTCTGCTTAGGAAACCGAGGGACTTCGCGTGTCGTGGTCCTATCCCCAACCATCCCACGTCGATCCCGAGTTCATACTCGCGTCGCCAGGTATGAGCGGAAGTGACAACTTGTTGAAGTCAATTGATCCAACACGGAACTTTACGGCGCCAAATCTCCGCCCAATCCGTTGCCCGCCGGAACGGTTTGCCCATAGCTTGGGATTGCAGCCGCAATGTCGGCGCGTGGGGGAAACATCGATGAGCCAAGCACTCGATCAGCTTCTAGCTGACGCTGTTGCCCGTGGCGACGTACGTGGCGTGTCCGCCACAGCAGGAACGGCGCAGCATATCACCTACACGGGCGCTGCTGGGACGCGCGACGCGGCCGGGGCTGCTATGGGTTCAGACAGCGTGTTCTGGATCGCGTCGATGACCAAGGCCATCACGAGCGCCTGTGCGCTGCAACTGGTGGATCAGGGCAGGCTCACCCTCGACTCGCCGATCGGCAACGTTCTGCCAAAACTTGAAAATCCACAGGTGCTGACAGGCTTCGACAGCGATGGCACCCCGCAGCTGCGCCCGGCGGTCCGCCCAATCACGCTGCGCCATTTGCTCACCCACACGAGCGGCCATGCCTATGACATGTGGCGGCGGGACATGCTGCGCTACATGACCCATGCGGGGACGCCGGGCATTCTCACGTGCAGGAATGCAGCTCTCGAGACGCCGTTGGTGGCTGATCCCGGCGACGCCTGGGAATATGGCACCGGCATCGACTGGGCCGGCAAGGCTGTCGAGGCGGTGAGTGGTCAGCGCCTCGCCGACTATATGCGCGACCACATCCTGGCTCCGCTGCGGATGAACGATACTGCGTTCCGTATCGGCGATGCACATCGTCAGCGCCTGGTAGAGATTGCCGTACGCGGTGGGGATGGCGGCCTATCCTCGATCCCAATGGAGGTGGAGCAAGCGCCTGAGTTCCATATGGGCGGCGGCGAATTGTATGGCACCGCGCCCGATTACCTGAACTTCTGCCGCATGATCCTGAACGGCGGCGCATTAGATGGCATCCGCGTGCTCAGTCCCGCTACCATCGCGCACCTGTCAAAGGATGCGATTCACCCAGTTCGGGTCAAGGCGCTATCCACGGCAGTGCCATTCGCGACCAACGACGCAGAGTTCTTTCCCGGCCATGACAAGGGCTGGTCCCTCGGTTTCATGATGAACACGCATGACGTGCCGGGTGGGCGCAGTGCCGACAGCATCAACTGGGCCGGTCTCGCCAACACTTATCATTGGATCGATCTCAAGCGGGGCGTCGCCGGGGTTTTAATGACGCAGATCCTGCCGTTTGCCGATGCGCGCGTGCTGAGTTTGCTTGATCGATATGAACAGGCGGTTTACGCCGGCTCGGCACTCGCCCGCGCGACATAGAGCATCGTCCAATCGATCTGATCCTTCGATTGGGCGAAGATGCTCGTAGAAACCAGGGCTTTCGCACCAAAAACTCTCTCTCCACGGTCTGCTTGCGAGGCGTGACGTGATGCTGGATCCGTAGTAGCCGGGCGACGTTGTTTGCGCCTCATCAGGGGCGTGCGCCATGGTTCCTTCCGCTTGCAAGCTTTT
>JANXVC010000543.1 GCA_025351925.1 Rhodospirillales bacterium
CCTTCTCCTCGTGCGTCAGACAGCTGAGATCAGGAAGCTCGGTCATCCCCGCTTTGAATCCCAAGCATCAGGGTCACGTCAAGCCGCCTCACGCGCAGCGCCAGACATTCCAGATCAACGGGGGAGATGAGCAGACACCCGATTTTAACCCAGCAAAACCTCGACCTGAGCGCATCCGACATCTTCGGCATCCGCGCACTCTATCCGCAACCGTCCATCCAGCTGCACGGCGTGCATACCGACTACGTCATCGCCCAGGTCTCGGGTGGACAGGCCTATATTCAGGACACCAAGCCCGGTCGGGATGGCACCCAGACGCTGGCGAAACTCGATCAGATCAGCTTTGCCGACGGTGTCGGCCTGTTCGACCCGAGCGGCACGGCACAAGACGTCGCGCGCCTTTATCAAGGCGCGTTCGGACGTGCCCCGGATTTCCAGGGCCTGGACGGCAATACGGCCCTCGTCACCACCAACACCCTCAGCCTAGCTGCCCTTGCGGCAAGCTTCACATCGTCGCCGGAGTTCATCGCGCGCTACGGCCAGACCGACACTGACGGTTTCGCGCGCCAGCTGTATCTGAACGTCCTCCATCGCAATCCGGATGCTGCCGGACAGCAGCTTTGGGCCAACTACACCAATGCGACCTCGCGCGGAGCCGCCCTCCTGGCGTTTTCGGACAGCGTGGAGAATCATCAGCAGACCTTGCCAATCGCTGGCAGCCGGACTGACGCCGAGGCGACCCGGCTGTATCAAGCCGCATTCAACCGCAGCCCAGACGCCGCCGGGCTGGCTTTGTGGTCGGGTCAGCTCAGCCAGGGCGTCGCGGTGGACCAGGTGGCGCAGGGCTTCGTCGGCTCCGCCGAGTTCGCCGCAGCATACGGCGCCTTCGACGCGAACGCGTTCGTCACCCAGCTCTATGCAAACGTGCTGCATCGCGCGCCCGATGCGCCGGGGTTGCAGGGCTGGCTGAGTAGTTTGGCGAGCGGCAGCAGCCGCGCGCATGTCATGGCCGGGTTCGCCGACAGCAACGAGAACCGTATTGCGACCGCGGGCGCCACCCATGACGCCTGGGTCTATGTCGGGTGACTATACCGTAAGCGTTCCAGTCCTGGCTTGGTCATACCGCGTGGTGACGGCGTCCCAGTCCACCACGTTCCACCACGCCGCTAGGTAGTCCGCCCGCCGGTTCTGGTATTTCAGGTAATACGCGTGCTCCCACACGTCGTTGCCTAGCAGCACCCGGCCGCCCTCCATCAACGGCGTGTCCTGGTTCGGCCGGGCGGCCAGGCCCAGCTTGCCGGTCGGCTCCACGGTCACGAAGACCCAGCCGGAACCAAACTGGCCTTGTCGTAACATCCATGCCAAAAGTGCCGATCTGAAAAGCGTTATCTTTCAACGGTTTGCATCGCCAGCAGCATGATAACATGCTGATATGACTAATAATTCAGCTTTTCATTTCAATACACGCTCGTTTTCGATGATGGATGCGTGCCGAAACAAGCCTGATGCGTGCTGGGCAAAGTCAAACCTGAGAATGCCGCGCATGTTGATGTGCTTGTGTCCGATCGGCGCCAAGCGGCTCAGCACCTCGTTGGAATGATCGTTCGGCTCTTGGTCGATCACGGCCTGGAGGCGATGGGTGTTCCAAGCCATGATGATGTTCGCGAGCAGCGTGAGTGCCCCGGAGATGGCGACAAGTTGCTCCGTGGAGCGGCCGTGTTTCGCGGTGATCCCGCCGTTGTGGATCGCCCGTTGGAGGCTATGAACGGCCTCGCCTTGATTGAGCAGATCGAGGATGTCGCCACGGAAAATTGGATTGCTGAGATAGTCGCAGAGATAGAGCGTGCGAAGCAGCTTGCCCAAGGCGTCGCCGGCTTCGTAGACGGGATCGCCGACGGCGGCCGAGCTGAAGCGGTCAAGCGCCTCCGTCGCCGGATACCAGCCGTGCTTGACCGAAGCGCCGAGCCGCAGCAATCCGTCCCAACCCCGGCTGATGGCGCGGCGGGAGACGGTTTCGGCCACAATTGGCTGCAAAATCGGCGGGACGCCGAGCCCTCTCGGCAAATAGAGCCGCCGTTTCTTCAGCCTGGCCAGCCGAGGACACAGATCGAAGCCCACGAACTTGGCGAGCGTCATGGCGAAATGCGTAAAGCCGTGCGTGTCCACCGCGACGCGCTCCAACTGGCCGACCTGGCCCTGGCGCAATGCGCCTTCGATGGCGGCGCCGGCTTGCCGGCGGTTCAGGACGATCGGCTGGTCGTAGAGGATGCCCCACTGATCGAGCACGTGGGCATAGGTTCCGACTGCATAGGTTCGCCGGCGCGGGTCGAGCCGTGCCGACCAGAGATAGCGCGTCGCCTCCAGGCTCATCATGTCGGCCGAGGCGAACAGGCCGCGTCCCCACAGGGTCGCAATCCGGTGCTCGCGCATAAAGCCCAGCACCGCATCGTTGGCGGCGCGGAGCCGCCCATCGGCCTCGATCTTGAGCACCATCTGCCCAAGGCTGTCGGCCGCGATGGACGGCACCATGCGTGTGAGTTCGGCCATCGACAGATCGGAGCCCAGGCCCAGCAGGCCAGCATAGAGCGTGACCAGTTCCTGCTCCGACCGGGCCGGGCGTCCGAGCAGGATCCAGGAGAACCGGGTCAGGCCATCGATCTCGATCAGGACGTTCGGAAACTGAGTGTCGCCGATGACTCGTGCGATCGCCTGGCGTGCCGGTTCGACGCGCGGGTCCTTCGAACCCGGCTCGCGGCGAGGGAGCCGGAGTTCGTCGCCATCGATCGCGACCGTGCCAGCTTCGACAGCCTCGGCCAGCGCCGCAAGCCCGGCGGTCAGGCCCGCCTCAAGCGGCTGCAGGTAGGTCTCCGCATGGGCCGGCAGGTTGAGATCGCGGATGAAACGCCTTCGATCGCGATGCCAAAGCTTCAGGGGAATGAGCCTGTCCTCGGGCGCCTGGTAGGAAAGGCTATGAGCGACGGAGACCGACCGGTTCCGAAGCGCGCGCTTGAGGGCCATCAGGGTCGCGGCGCGAAAGCAGCCGAGCGCTGCGGTCCGGTCCGGCTGGTCGATCAAACCCTGCCACGATGCGCCGAACGGCTGTGCGTGTCCCTCCGGCAGAGTGGAAGCGAACGCCGCCGCGAGGGCATCGAGGGTCGCGAACGCGGCGGTGAGCCGGTGGTCGGCGGGAACCGCCAACGCTGCCGCGCGCGCCGTCTTAAGCAGCCGGGCCAGGTCCGGCGATTTGCGTCCAAGCTCCTGGCGGATGGCGGCGACCTGGGTCGCGTCGCGCTCGGGTTCGAAGCGGGCGATCAACGCCTGCAGCCGCGACCGGAGTTCGGCGGCGTCGAGCGCTTCGTCACTGGCCAATCCAGCGAGATCACCAAGCAGTTCTCGGAAGCGCTGCAACCGGCTTTCCCTCGCATCGTCGGCGCGCTCCCGGGCGCCCCGCCACAGGGCCGCGATCCGGTGATCAAGCAGCGTCAGGCTCGCATCCGTAAGCCGCAGCATCTCCAAGCGCAGGAAACAGGCGATCTCGACGGTCCGGTGCGGGTCCTTGATCCGCGAGAGCGCCGCGGGCTTACGCGACGTGATCCGCCGCGCGAAATGTTCCAACCCAGCCAGTGGCAAATCCGGCAGGACGAGCTGGACGGCACCCAATTCCTTGAGAAACTCAATCTTTTCGGTTTGCTCCTCCAAGCCTTTGGTCGCTTTGCTTGACGGCACGGCACCCAGCCATTCGAGGTGGCTGATCTCGTCACCCTCGATCAAAGCCAGAAGGCGCGGCACCCAGGTCGCCCGTTCAGACGGCACTGCGGCGATGACAGCCTTGAACAGGGCTTGTTCATGATGCCGGCGTGCAGCGGTGATATGGCGACGGATGTCGCGCTCGCGGAGCATGAGGTAGCGATGCTCGGTCAGCCATAGTCGGACCGACGCCATGAGGTCGGCGTAATCGAACACCGCGGTTGCTTCGCGGCGCATATGGGCGACCAGCCCGCGCTCGGCGTGCGGCGTGAGTTCGCTGCGTCCGAGCAGATGGAGGGCCGCCGCGTGATGCTCGAACAAGGTTCGCCGGCGCCGGCCATAGAAGGCCCGGATCGAGGCGATGCGCGGCGGCTCGCAGCCAAGTTGCCGACCGAGATGGGCGAGGATGTCCGCCGGGATGCGCTCGACGGAGTTGAGCGTGTTGCCGGTCATCTTGAGGAAGCCGACCTGCAGGGCGAGCGCCATTCGGTTCAAGGCGCTCCGGCGCTCCCGGACGCTGGCAAGCTCCTTCTCGTCGAGCGTGAAGAAGTGCTCGATCTCAAGGGCTGACAATCCATCCGGAAAACGCTCGTCGCCGAGATACCGATGCTCCCACCGACGCAACGGCGTCCTGTTCACCGGGTCTGCCATCGACGACGGCGCATTCCCGTATCCAGCGCGCTGTTCCTCTTACGTGTTGACCGATCGCCAAACGACCGACCGCGACACACCGAACAACGCCGCGATCTGGGCATAGGTCTTATCCTCCTTCTCCCGCATCCGCTTCGCTTCCTGCCTCTGATGCGGGGTGAGGCTGTGACGGCGGCCGAGGCGCCGGCCACGTTTCTTCGCTGCCGCCAAGCCGGCGTTGGTCCGCTCGATGAGGGTCGCCCGCTCAAACTCGGCGAGCTGGGCCAGCACGCCGAACACCATACGCCCGGCCGGGGTGGAGCTGTCCACGCCAAGGGTCGTGATGACGATCCGGACGCCACGCGCATCGAGGTCGCGCGCAACCGTCAGCGCGGCCAGCGCGTCGCGTCCTAGGCGATCGACCTTCCAGGCGACTAGGCTGTCGCCCGTCTTCAGCTTCTTCAGCATGGCGTCGAAGACAGGGCGCTGCCGGGCTCCGGACTCTTTCTCCTGCACGACGTTGGCGGACGGCACGCCGGCGGCCTCCAGCGCATCGAGCTGAAGGGCGAGCGCCTGATCCTCCCGGCTGACCCTCGCGTAGCCCCAAACAGCCGGTATAACACGTCCTCACATACGGAACACCTTTGTGGAACGTGTAACCTTTTGATGAAGCTTGGTCTTCATTCTTGATCCATAAACGACCGGTTGCGGAACAGGGCCAGTTAGTTCTCTGCATTCAGCATAGGACCGCCTTGGACGACTTCCGGCTGTTCTCAATCGACCAGCGGTTGACAGCTATACGTCAGAAGCAGTCATCTGACCGTCATTCTGGCAGCCCTGCTCTTCGCAGCCCGTCCGCGAACGTGGTGAGATCTTCCGGCCGGCGGATCGGGAGCCAATCCTTGAGGCTGGAAATACGCAACGCTGGATCAAGCTCACGCAAATGGTCCATTGCTCGACGCGCTTCGTCCGTTCGTCCGGCCAGCGCATGGCTTGCGGCACTGATGCCGATCACCATTAGAAAGCTTGGCAAATCTCTGATCGCCTTCGCGGCCCACGAGGACGCAGTATCAAAGCGCGCTGCGAAGAGATGCGCCAGCGCCATTCCGGCCTGCATTCGATACATCTCCGGGTCCAGAGGACTCAGACGCATTGCGCGCGCGAAGTGTTCGATTGCCTCGTCTGATTCACCGCGCCAGGCTCTCAGGAAGCCGCCGAGGAACCAAGCGGCCGCCAGGTTCGGATCGAGCACAAGCGCCCTGTCGAGCAATGCGATGCCGCCATCAAGGTCATGAGCGAGGTGGGCGAGCGCATGGCCGCTCCTGGTGAGGGCGACCGCATCGTCCTTGCCCAACTCCACAGCCCGGCGGACCAGTCGAACCCCCTCGGCAACCTCCTGGAGGTGATCGGCCATCCAGCCATTGACCTTGCGCCAGAAATGGCACCACGCCGCCATCCCATAGGCCGACGCGAATTCCGGATCGAGCTGTATTGCTTTGTAGAACAGCGGCAGCGCCTCGTTGATGGCCTCCCTAGTTCCCTGATGCACGTTCGCCACCCCGCGCAGATAATGGTCGTAGGCGTCAAGGCTTGCGGTGGGCTTCCGCTTTGCGCGTCCGATCTCCGCTCGCTCCAACTGCGGCTCGATCGCGCCGACGACACTCGCGGCCACTTGGTCCTGCAGTTCGAAGATATCGTCGAGGGTGCCTTCGAAACGCTCTGCCCAGAGATGCGCCCTGGTCGCGGCATCAATGAGCTGCCCCGTGATGCGCACCCGGTTCGCTGCTTTGCGCACGCTGCCTTCCAGCACGTAGCGCACGCCCAGATCGCGGCCCACCTGCTTCACGTCCACTGCCCGGCCCTTGTACGTGAAGCTCGAGTTGCGCGCGATGACGAACAGCCAGCGGATGCGCGACAATGCCGTGATGATGTCCTCCACGACCCCGTCGGCGAAGTAGTCCTGCTCGGGGTCTCCGCTCAAGTTCAGGAACGACAAGACTGCGATGGAGGGTTTGTCGGGAAGCGGCAGCGTATGTGCAGACACCTCATTCGACTTGGCGGGCTCAGCTCTCAAGAAGCTTGAGTCGTCCGATGATTGTGCCTCCCTGACGTCGCCCACGAACCGGAAGCCTTTCCGGGCGACCGTTCGGATCAGGCGCTGTTCCTCACCGCTGTCACCGATCGCTTTGCGTACCGCATTGATATGGCTGGTCAGGGTTGATTCGGAAACAATCCGTCCGCGCCACACGACGTCCAGCAGCCCATCCTTGCTGACAACGCGCTCGCGGTTCTGCACCAGGTGGACCAGCAGATCGAACACTTGGGGCCCGATTGCGATCGCATCGGATCCCCGGGTGAGTTCCCGCCGGTCAAGGTCGAGCACGTAGTCACCGAACACGAATCGCACTTCGGCGCTCCATAACCCCGTGCGCATGCGTCGGGCACGGTCACCACGCTATCTCACGTCGACGGGAGACTGCTGGGATAGGCGACCTCTTGGACGAATAATCAAGCTAAACTCAATACAAGCCCAGGGTCGCCGCAAGGTCTTCCGGCCAGGCGTCAGGCATCCTCCGCCCATCAATCGCGACGGACGCGGTCGATAGCAGACGGAGGACCAAATCGTGAAGATCGTCGTTATTGGAGGCAGCGGCCTCATCGGTGCGAAGCTTGTCAGCAGGCTTCGTCAGGATGGCCATGAGGTCGTGGCCGGATCCCCCAGCTCGGGCGTCAACACCATCACCGGTGAGGGGCTGGCTGAGGCGCTTGCAGGCGCTCAGGTCGTCGTCGATGTGGCGAACTCGCCTTCGTTCGAGGATCGGGCGGCCTTGGAGTTCTTCGAAATGTCGGGGCGCAACCTGCTTGCTGCGGAAAGGACCGCCGGCGTGGGACATCACCTCGCGCTGTCCGTTGTCGGCACCGACCGCCTTCTCGAAAGCGGTTACTTCCGCGCGAAGATGGCCCAAGAGAACCTGATCAAGGCCTCCAAGTTACCCTACACGATCCTCCGCTCGACGCAGTTCTTCGAATTCATCGACAGCATCATCGAAGCTGGTGCCGAGGGCGACGTGATCCGCCTGTCGCCCGCCCTTGTGCAGCCCATCGCGTCGGACGACGTCTCCGCCGCACTGGCCGATCTCGCGGTCGGGCCGCCGGTGAACGGCATTGTCGAGATTGCTGGTCCCGAACCCTTTTCTCTCGACGAGCTCGCCGGAAAAGCCTTGGCCACGAACGAAGACAATCGCCGGGTGATCGCGGACGTTCGCGCGCGATATTTCGGCGTCCTGTTGAACGATCGATCGCTGACCCCGGGCGACAACCCGCGCGTTGGCCCGACGCGTTTCGAGAACTGGCACAGCCGCTCCACGGCGCAGCCATAAAGTCCGCGGACCAGCGTCGGCCCAACGCGCAGCTCCCTTGGGCGCTGCGGCGCGTCAGCCAGCCAACCCGCGGCAGGCTGGACCGCACCCAACCACCTTCATCGGGCTTCGCCCATCATCGAGGCATCCATTATGACCCAGCGTATCGACTACCAGAAGCAATCCCCCGCACTGTTCAAGAAGTTCGTTGAGTTCAGCATGGCTTTCAACCAGTCCGCGATCGAGGAGCCGATCCGCGACCTGGTCGACATCCGGGCATCACAGATCAACGGCTGCGCGTTCTGCCTGGACATGCACGTCAAGGCAGCCACGATGCACGGCGAACGGCCGTTGCGTCTGCATCACGTGGCCATCTGGCGCGAGTCCAGTCTGTTCAGCCCGCGCGAACGCGCTGCGCTGGCCTGGACGGAAATCCTGACCCAAATTCCCGCGCATGGCGTGCCGGATGACGTTTACGAGTGCGTTCGCGCGCAACTGTCCGAGCAGGAGTTGTCCGACCTGACCTTCCTGGTGATGTCGATCAACGCCTGGAACCGCGTCAACGTGGCCTTTCAGGTCGTTCCCGGCACCTACGACAAGGCCTACGGCGTCGACAAATCCGGCCTGTCCTGATCCGGCCTTGGCGCGGGCGCATGAAGGTTTGTGCACTGCGTCAGGCCGACCCACCACAACGGGCCGCCCACGGCCCAGCAATGAGGAACGAGCCATGACCATGTTCAGAAACTTCGCCGCGCTGCTGCTGTTGGTTGCAAGTACCGCCCACGCACAGCAGACCCCACCAGAGGCGGTCGTCACACCGCTGATGACCAAGGCGCTGGCCGACTATCCAGGCAAGGAAGCGTTGGTGCTCACCGTCGTCTATCCACCGGGCGCGGCCGATCCCGTGCATCGGCACGATGCGCATGCCTTCGTCTATGTGCTGGAGGGCTCGATCGTGATGGGCGTGCGTGGCGGCAAGACCGTCACGCTGACGCCGGGCCAGACTTTTTATGAAGGCCCCAACGATGTGCACACCATCGGGCACAACGCCAGCCAGACCAAGCCCGCCAAGTTCCTGGTCGTCCTGCTGAAGAACAGCGACGCACCTGTCGCGATACCGGCGCACTAACGCCGGATTGGGATTGCCCCGCCTTGGTGGGGCAACCCCAAGCTGAACACCGAGATGGCGCGGCAGCATCGGGGAGGATCCTCGCAGATGGGTAGGCCAATCTTTGACGATTTCCGCAGCGGTATGGGGGGAGAAACCTGCCGTCAGCTAGGCATCGACCCGGCCCGTTCCCACGATTGGGCGAGCCTTCGAGAGACGGCGGCCATGCTCGATCCGGGCGAACTTGGTAGGACGGCAAACCGCCTTG
>JANXVC010000545.1 GCA_025351925.1 Rhodospirillales bacterium
CGCGGTCCCGCACGATGGCTTCGACCAGCGTCCGCACCAGGTCCTGCACCGGACCGATCGGCGCGCGGCGGACCCCGGCCTCGCCGTGGATGCCGAGGCCCAGCTCGACCTCATCCGCTCCCAGCTCAAAACCCGGCATTCCGGCGGCCGGCACGATGCATGGGGTAAGCGCCACGCCCATGGTGCCCACCGCAGTAATCGCCGCCTCGGCCTCCTGCTTCACGTCGTCCAAATCCAAGCCAGCTGCCGCGGCAGCGCCCGCCACCTTATGCACCAGCACCGTGCCCGCGATGCCGCGCCGTCCCGCGCCCCCGCCCTCGCCGAGCGCCACGTCGTCGTCCACGACCACCATCGCGACCCGCAGGCCCTCGCTGCGGGCGATCTCCGCCGCCAGGCCGAAGTTGAGCCGGTCGCCGGTATAGTTCTTCACAATCAGCAGTGCGCCCGGCTCGCCGGTGACGGCGCGGATCGCCGCCAGCACGGCGTCCACGCTGGGCGAGGTGAACACGTCCCCCGCCACCGCGGCGGTCAGCAGGCCCGGCCCGACATAGCCCGCATGCGCCGGCTCGTGCCCCGCGCCGCCGCCGGAGATCAGCGCGACGCTGCTCCGGTCCCAGCCAGCGCGCACTACCACTGTCTCGCCCTCCAGCAGCATGAGGCCGGGGCTGATGGCGACCAGCCCCTCCAGCATCTCGGGCACGACGGCGCCGGGTTCGTTGATCAGCTTTTTCATGCGGGCCTCCCTGTGGACTTTCTTGCCTTGAACAAAGCACATCTGAGCGGAACCGTCGCTTGACCGCGCGCGAGGTTTGTCACTACGGTCTCATTAATAGAGTGTGCAACAAGCACATTGGGGGAAGCGCATGACGATCCGGTCGCCGACTGATCTGAACGCTACAACAGGGGTGAACCGCCGCAAGCTGCTGACCGGTGCGGCGGCGCTGACCGCGGCGGCGGGGCTGACCTACCCGCGGCACGTCTTCTCGCAAACCGAAAAGGGCCATCCGCTGGCCGGCAAGTCGATCCGCATGGCGATCCTCGGCATCGCCGGCTGGCTGCCGAGCAAGCTCGGCGTGGACATGTCGCCCGACTTCGCCAAATACGCCAAGGTGCGCTACGGCTACGACGTCAGCTTCTCCTTCGCCGACGCGCCGTTCGGGCAGCTGTTCCAGAAGGCCGCGACGTCGCTCGCCACCCGCAGCGCCGAGTACAATATTATCATCTCCGACAGCCAATGGCTGGGCGCACTGGCGACGCCGAAGTGGATCGTACCGCTGAACGACATTATCGCCAAGAATAAGGAGCTCGACATCGAGTGGTTCGCGCCGGTGGTGCGGCAGGCCTACCAGACCTTCCCGGACGGCACCGAGAACCGCTACGGCTTCCCGCAAGAGGGCGACACCATCGCGCTGTTTATCCGCAAGGACCTGCTGGACGCGCCCGGCGAGGCGGAGGCGTTCAAGGCGCGCTATGGCATGGACATGCCCAAGACCTGGGAGGACTTCGAGAAGCTGTCGATTGAGGACTACACCAAGCTCGCCGAGTTCTTCACCCGGCCGGACAAGGGCTACCACGGCGCGGCGATGCAGTATTCGCGCGAGTACGATTTCATCAGCTGCCCATTGCTGTCATTCATGCGCAGCCAGGGCGGCGACGTTTGGGACCCAAAAAGCGGCCAGGTCCAGGGCATCATGGACACCGAGGTCAACGCCAAGGCCATGGTCCAATACAAGGCCATGCTGAAGTACCAGCCGCCCGGCGCCATCAACTACGGCATCGCCGAGATCGTCGATGTGTTCACCCAGGGCAAGGCGTTCTCCGCCTGGCAGTGGGCGGCCGTCGGCAAGGCGATGATCCCGGCGGCGATGCAGGGCAAGGTGATAGTCGTGCCGCCGCCGGGCTTCAAGCAGGCGGACGGGTCGTTGAAGCGCGACTACATCATCGGCGGCCAGCCCTGGGTGCTGAACGCGTTCAACGACGACGCGCACGCCCGGGTGGCGCTCGATTTCATGAAGTGGTGGTACTTGCCGGAGACGCAGCTCGAATTCGCCAAACGCGGCGGCAACCCGTGCGACAAGGCAACCCTGACCGCCGCCGGGTTCGACGACCTGCAGCCGTGGTACCGCACCTACAAATACATGCTGCCGCGCAGCTCGGACTTCTGGCACGACGCTAAATACAGCGAGATGCTGGCGGTGCAGCAGGAGGCGTTCACTGCCTATGCGACCGGGCAGATCAACGACCCGGCCCACGCCCTCGCCTACACCGCGTGCAAGCAGCAGGACATCCTGTTCGACAGCGGCACCGCGTCAAAACAGCCGACCGGCGCCTGCTCGGGCATCCGGCTCTAGGCTTGCCGGGCGAGCTCGCAGCACCAGGGCTGCACGCACGCCGGCCGGCGGGGGGCGGCATTGCCCGTTTCCTCGGCCGGCGCACGGTGCTGCCGGGGCTGCTGCTGATCCCGGTGCTGGCGTTCTTCATCGTCTGGAACACCATCCCGACGCTGTGGCTGCTGGGATTGAGCTTCTACCGGTTCTCGCTGACCTCCGGCCGCGCCCCGATCTACGCGGGCCTGCTCAACTTCCAGAATATCCTGAACGACAGCGGCGTCTGGCTCGATTTGAGCCGCACCCTACTGTTCGTCATCAGCGGCGTCGGCATCCAGACCGTGCTCGGCATGCTGCTCGGCCTGCTGTTCTGGAACAGCCAGCGCCTGCCTGGCCGCCGGGTCGCGCTGACGATGCTGTTCGCGCCGATGGTGCTGACCCCGGTCGCCAGCGGCACGTTCTGGCGGCTGATCTACGACCCGACCTTCGGCGTGCTGAACTCCATCCTGCGCGGCATCGGCCTGCCAGGCACCAACTTCCTCGGCGACAGCAGCACCGCGTTCGCCGCCGTGCTGGTGGTCGATATCTGGATGTGGACGCCGTTCATGGTGCTGATGACGCTCGCTGCCCTGGCCTCGGTGCCGAAGGCGGAGCTGGAGGCGGCTGAGATCGACCAACTCACCTGGTGGCAGCGGCTGCGCCTCGTGCTGCTGTTCCATGGCAAGTATATCCTGATGCTCGGTATCTTGCTCCGCACCATCGACAGTTTCAAGACGATGGACCTGATTTACAACATGACGTTTGGCGGTCCCGGCACCACGACGCAGCTCGTCGCCATCACGCTGTACCGGCGTGCGTTCGAGGCGTTCAACATGGGCTGGTCCTCGGCGCTCGCGGTGATCCTGCTGCTAATCTCTATCGCCTTCACCGCTACCTTCATCTTCGTGCTGCACTGGCGCGATAAGGCCGAAGCCTGATGCGGACCACCTGGCGGGAACACGCCTACCACGCCGTGCTGTGGCTGGTGGCGCTGGTGTTCTTCGCGCCGATCGCCTGGATCATTCTCAGCTCGTTCAAGACCGCCGACCAAATCCTCGCGACCCCGCCGGTGCTGCTGTTCCGCCCGACGCTCGACAACTACGTCCAGCTTTTCGCCCGCGAGAGCTTCCTGCACCAGCTGTTCAACTCGCTGTTTTTATCGATATCGGCGGTGCTGATCGCGGTCGCGGTGTCGTTCCTGGCGGCGTTCTCGTTCTCGCGCTTCAAGCCTGCCGGTACCGATTTCCTGATGTTCCTGCTGCTGTCGATCCGCATGCTGCCGGGCTCAGCGGCAATACTGCCGGTGTACTTGATGTATGTGGGCTTCGGATGGAAGGACACCTATGCCGGCATGATCCTGTTCTACGCGATGTTCTCCATCCCGTTCTCGGTGTGGATCCTGAAGGGCTTCATCGACGGCGTGTCCCCGCGGTTCGACGAGACCGGCCGGGTCAACGGCGCCTCCTGGCTGCGCATCATCACCCGCACCATCCTGCCCCAAGTCATGCCCGGCGTGATCGCAGCGCTCATCTTCAACTTCATCTTCGTATGGAACGAGTTCCTGTTCAACTACATCATCGGCGGCCTGCAGACCTCGAACGTGCCGGTGGCGTTGACCACCGGCCTGTACAGCAGCGGCGGCGTCGATTGGACGTTCATCTCGGCATTGACCTCGGTCTATCTCGTGCCGCCGGTCTTGGTGGTGTATTTCTTCCAGCGTTACTTGCTGGTCGGCATGACGTTCGGCACCGTGCGCGGCGAGGTCTGATGTCCCGGCTGATCGCGCACACCGAGCTGGCACTGATCTGCATCATGGCGGTCGGCTTCGTGCTGATCGCGCAGCAGGTGGTATTCGGGCTGTATCAGATCGGGCTGCTGACGGTGATGGCCAGCACGCTGCTGCACATCGCGGTCGGCAACCTGCCGTCCGGCGCCGGGCTGGGGCGGACGCTGATGTGGACGGCGGGGATCCTCTGCATCGTCGCCGCGGTGTTCGGCCTCGGCATCCTGTTGGTGCCGCTGCTAGCGCAACTGGGCCGATGAGCCGCATCCGCTTTGAGGGCCTGACCAAGGCCTACAAGGGCGTCATGGCGCTCGACCATGTGGACCTCGACGTGGCGCCGGGCAGTTTCACCGTGCTGTGCGGCCCGCCCCGCAGCGGCAAGTCTGTGCTGTGCCGCCTGCTGGTCGGGCTCGAAGCGCCGGACGCCGGGCGCATCCTGTTCAATGGGCACGACATCGCGACGGTGCCGGCCGCCGAGCGCACGCTGGGCTACGTTCCGCAGTCCTTCGCGCTGTTCCCGCATGTCAGCGTGTTCGACAACATCGCCTACCCGCTGGTGCTGCAGCGCGTGGCAAAGCCGGAGATCGCCCGCCGCGTCGCCCAGGCGGCCGAGCTGCTGCGCATCGGCAGCCTACTGCAGAAGCGCCCAGCGCAGCTGAGCGGCGGCGAAAAACAGCGCGCCGCCATCGCCCGCGGCATCCTCAAAAACGCGGATATTTTCATTCTCGACGACCCGCTGGTTGGCCTCGACTTCAAGCTGCGCGAGCGGCTGATGGACGACCTGAAGGAGATGCGCCGCGTGCTGAACGCGACGTTCCTGTATGCGACGTCGGACAGCCTGGAAGCGCTGACGATGGCGCAAGACCTCGCCGTGCTCGACGCCGGGCGGCTGATCCAGGCGGGCCCGGTCGCGACGGTATATCTGCAGCCGCAGCACGTCCGCGCCGCCGAGATGATCGGCTTCCCGCGCTGCAACGTGCTGCCCGGCAGCGTCGCCGGCGGCCATTGCACCACCGCGGCGGTCGGCTTTCCGCTCGCGGGGGATGTCGCCGCCGGGCCGGTTCTGGTGGCGATTCGGCCGGAGCACCTGATGCCCACCACTGATTCCATGGCGGACGGCATCGGCGAAATCACGTTGATCGAAGACCTCGGCGCCGAGTGCGTCGTGTATTTCACCGTCGCGGGCCAGAGCCTCGTGACCCTGCTCCCAGCGGCGCAGGCGGCGGCGTTCGACCTCGGCAGCCGCTTCGCCTTCGCCCTCCGGCCCGGCACCGCGACGCTGTTCAGCCCCGCGACCGGCCAGCGCGTCGGCCAGGCACAGGCGGCCGAGACCGTGCATGCCTGACATCCACCTCGAAGGCCTGACCCGCAGCTTCGGCCCGACCACCGCGGTGGACAACGTGAGCATGATTTTCGCCGAGGGCACGGTCACCTGCCTGCTCGGCCCCTCCGGCTGCGGCAAGACGACGCTGATGCGCATGATCGCCGGGCTGGAGGCGCCAACGTCCGGCCGCATCCGCTTTGGCGACCGCGACGTGACCCGCCTGTCCGCCCGGCAGCGCGGCGTCGCCATGGTGTTCCAATACCCCGTCATGTATCGCACGCTCACCGTCGCCGAGAATATCGAGCTGCCGCTGGCCCGCGACCGCGGCCTGTCGCCTGCCGAGCGCCGCGGCCGGGTGGACGAGGTGCTGGACGTGCTGGACCTCTTGGCGCAGCGGGGCCTGCGGATGGGCGACCTTGACATGGGCGCGCGGCAACGTGTGGCGGTGGGCCGGGCCATCGCGCGCCGCTGCGACGTGGTGCTGTTCGACGAGCCGACCACCAACGTCGAGGTGCACGCGAAGCTGCAGCTCATCCGCGCCTTCAAGGAGTTCCGCCGCCGGCTGCGCCAGACCATCGTCTATGTGACGCATGACCAGACGGAGGCGATGACCCTGGCCGACCAGATCGCCTTGATGCAGGCCGGCGTGCTGTCGCAGTGCGCGGCGCCGCGTGTGCTGTATGACGAGCCGGATAGCGAGTTCGGCGGGTGGTTTTTGGGGAGTCCGGGGATGAATTTTCTTGATCCGGTCGGGAGGGTTGGGGTGCAGGCCCGGTTCGCCGGGATTTCTGCGGAGATTGCCGTTCCGGGGGGCGATGTCGCCGGCCTGCGCGCGGGCATTCGTCCGGAGTATGTCCGGGTGTTTCCACATGCGGCGCCGGGCCGGGTCACGGCGCGCGTAGTGGGTGATTGCATCACCATTGGCGGCCAGCATCTGCTTACGTTGGACGTGGACGGCGCCGAGCTAAAGGCGAAGATACCGCCGGGTGCAGGGATGGCTGCTGGCAGCACTGCCTTTGTGGAGTGCCCGGCCGAACACGTCATGCTGTTCCGCGATGGGCGACGGCTGTCTGAACAATCGGTTGGCTTGTCGAGATTTCCGTAATGATGCACCCGGAGGTTCAATCCGAACCGTAGAGCTTTGATATCGCGATCAGGGTTACGGCCGGTGGCGCAGGCGGGCGTTATCCGTGCAGTGATAAGCTTTTGCGTGACGCCACGCACAGCAATCTCTGACCCATTGCTGCCGTCGACGCGCCGGCCTTTGCTCATCGACGTCGTTTCGATCCTCCTCGCTTGCTGAAAGTTCGTTTAGGGTCGTCTGGCCTCGGCAAGGAGGATCAGGAGGAGTGGCGATGACGATGCGGTGGGCAGCGTTGGCGGCGATAGTCTGCGTCATTGGCATGCCGGGGGCAGGACGTGCTGAGCAGTTCATGGTCACGGTTGGCCGCCCTACGGTGGCGGTCGGAGGGCGAGAGTTCCTGCTCTCCGAAGATGGGCACATGCTTCGGGACGGGACGGTTACGCCGGCAGGGCTCGCACTCTGCGCGGCCATGAAGATAGCCTTGGACCGCCCGTGCGAATGGGATGTCCTCGTGGACGCGTCGCGGAGCCAGACCGATCCGGCGCTTTGGGTGGGTGAGTTCAAAACCAACACCGTCCAGACTGAACCTGAGGCTTGTTGGCAGCCGGTCCTTCTTGAGGTCTATTCCACCGGCGGCAAGACCGATTACGTCTATGGATGCCGCATTCAGCGTACGTTCGGTGTCATTACGCCCGAGGTGATCGAAAGGCTCGCTTCCGCTGCAATGCGGCTACAATCCGTAAATCCGAAGACGCTTTCTCAGCACAAGGCTGCGGCTGACCTGAAATCCTACACCGAAATCCTGGAGAAGGCGGCGCAGTGATTGGGATACGCAGTCCCATTGCGATCCGCTGGGCGGTCTGGGTGGTGCTGTCATCCGTCATTTGCGATGTGGCGGTGGGCCATGCCGTAGAGGTCTCCGGCTTCGATGCCGGAAAGATGGCTCTTCCTGCTGAGCTCTACCGGCAATTGCAGGGCCCGGCTGTCACCACGCCGGAGGGCCAGGCGCTCTGTGCCGCCATGAAGCTCCCGCAGAAGTTTCCGTGTGACGCAAGTACCATCCTCGACGCAGCGCGACAGCAAACCGACCCTGCGCTCTGGATCGACAGGACCATTGGCAGCAGCAATCAGGATGCGCCGGCATACTGCCGGAACCCGGTTCTCCTTGAAAGCTCGCCGGCCAAGGGGGGCGGCACCGATAGTTACGTTCTCGGTTGCCATTATGCGCCCGAGGCCGACACAGTCACGCCAGAGATGATCGACCGGCTCGTGGCAGCCGCGAAAACGCTGCACGCCGTCGATCCGAAAACGCTGGCGCAGCACGAGGACGAAGAGGGCCTGCTTCGCTATATCGAAGAACTGGAAGGTGAGACCAAGTAGGGCCACCGTCGCCGTTGCCAGCTCTGAGTGAGGCCGGTTCTGGCGCAGGTCAGCCGCAGCCCCTGTAGACCCTCAATGTCAGCTTTCCACCAGAATGGGCGGTAGGACGACGGCAAGGGTAAGCGCCGGTCAGCCGGGTTTTGGAAACCCGTGTTGGCATATCATGCCAATGCCGATATACCAGGGCTTGAGTGCAAGTGAGGAGATGGAAAGCATGCCGACGCGCAATGTCGTGCTCACCGAGCACCATGAGAGCATTATTTCGGAGCTGGTCGGATCGGGCCGGTACCAGAACGCGAGTGAGGTCCTGCGTGACGGTCTCCGGCTGATTGAGGAGCGTAATACCCGCGAGGTTGCCAGGCTGAAAGCGCTTCAGGCGGCGGCTCTGGTCGGTTTCACCGAGCTCGATGACGGCCGATACCGCGATGTGTCCGACGACAACCTGAGTGCCGTCATCGAGGACCTTGGTCATACGGCTGGCGAGAAGGTCCGCCGCGCCGACCGATGAGACCTGCAATGCTTCGGCTTTCCGCCAGCGCCGAGGCCGACATCATCTCTATTCTTGCCTGGACTGAAGACAGATTTGGTCACAACGCGCGCAAGCGCTATCAAGCGCTGCTGATTACAGCGTTGCGGGACATCATGTCTGACCCTGAACGGCCGGGCAGCATATCCCGGCCCGAACTCGGACCCGCGATCCGCAGCTACCACTTGCGTCATAGCCGGGAACGGGTGGGTGCTCTAGGAGGCATCGTCCGAACGCCGCGCCACCTGCTGCTCTATCGCGCGATCGATCCCGATATTGTCGGGATTGGCCGCGTCCTGCATGACGCCATGGAAGTGGAGCGCAATTTGCCGGCGGATTATGGCGACCGCTGATTTTGACTGATCTTTGCAGAGCCCACGCAATCATGGCCTAGCCCAGGCAGGTATTAACGCTCAATCGGGACCCAAGCTGCATCGGCAGCACTCGACGCGACCGCAGCGGTAATAAACCGCATCCCGCGCACGCCCGCCTCAATGCCCGGCACCAGCAGGCACGCCGAGTCCGGTGCCCGCCCCTCCACGCGAGCCGCAACCTGCTCGGCGAAGTCCCGATACAACTGTCCAAACGCCTCCAAATACCCCTCCGGATGCCCAGACGGAATGCGGCTCGCATGCGCTGCCGCCGGCAACGACCCAGCCCCAGCCCGGCGGATCATCCGCGGC
>JANXVC010000016.1 GCA_025351925.1 Rhodospirillales bacterium
GGCGCCGGCAATGACACCCTGGACGGCGGCAAAAACCTCGCCGGGGCGGACAGGCTGAATGGCGGCGCCGGCAACGACACCTACATCGTCCGCAACGTGGGCGACGTGGTGTTCGAAATCCAAGGCGACGGCACCGATACCGTGTTGTCGGCGATCAACAGCTACTCGCTGACCAACAACGTCGAAAACCTGACCTTCATCGGCACTGGGGCTTTCACCGGGGTGGGCAACACCCAGGCAAACGTCCTCATCGGCGGCAATGGAGGGAATAACCTTGACGGCGGGTCGAATGACGACACCTTGATCGGCGGCTCCGGGTCCGACACGCTGAGCGGCGGCGCCGGCAATGACACCCTGGACGGCGGCAAAAACCTCGCCGGGGCGGACAGGCTGAACGGCGGCGCCGGCAACGACACCTACATTGTCCGCAACGTGGGCGACGTGGTGTTCGAAACGCCCGGCAGCGGCACCGATACCGTGCGGGCGGCGATCAACAGCTACACGCTGACCAACAACGTGGAGAACCTGACCTTCATCGGCACTGGGTCGTTCACCGGGGTGGGCAACACCCAGGCAAACGTCATCACCGGCGGCGCCGGAGCGGACATCCTCAACGGCGGCGGCGGCGCCGATACGCTGATCGGCGGCGCTGGAGCCGACACGCTGACCGGCGGCCAGGGTTCGGACACGTTTGTCCTGGCCAAGGGCGACGCCAACGGTGATCTGATCACCGACTTCGCGCGCTCCGGCGCCAATGGTCAGGACCACATCAGGCTCACCGGTTATGGCGCCGGTGCTGCATTGGTGAAGACCGTGGTTGGAACGGCCATCCAGCCAACGTCCTACGCTGTGCAGGTCGGCGGGGTCACGCAGGACACGTTCAAGCTGACGGGCAATGTCACGCTGATCGCGAACGACTTCACGTTCGTCTGATAGGCAAGCGGACGGGAAC
The DNA here is from genome assembly GCA_025351925.1 of Rhodospirillales bacterium. Taxonomy (GTDB): domain Bacteria; phylum Pseudomonadota; class Alphaproteobacteria; order Acetobacterales; family Acetobacteraceae; genus CAHJXG01. The sequence goes on from JANXVC010000016.1 coordinate 953, forward strand.
GCCATGCTGCGCAGCGTAACAGCCTGGTGGATGGAGCAGATGCGTGGCCTGGTCCCCGCATCGCTTCGCCTCTCGGCCTGGATCCGGCGGCCATCGCTCGTCATCGCCTTGGAAAAGCCGGACCTGTCCTCGGCGGAGCTGTTCCTGGATGGCAGGAACGGTCGAACCGCCCTGGGCCGGTACAGCCTGAGCGGCACGGGTTTGCGGGAGGCCGTGGCTCGCCTTTCCGCGGCACAGCGTAGATCAACCGTGCTGCAGCTGCCTCCCGACCTGCTGCTGGAGCGGGATGCCATCCTGCCTCTGGCCGCCGAACCCCATCTCGAGCGGGTGATCGCCTTCGAGATGGATCGGCTGACCCCATTCCGCGCCGAAGAGGTCTTTTGGACCTGCATAGCCGCCCAGCGCGACACGGCGCGCAGCCAACTTCACGTGCGCGTAACGGTCGTTCACCGCGTGAGGGCCGAGCCGATCCTGGCCGCTTTGGGACAGGCGGGCCTGGCGCCGATCCGGATCGAGGCTGCGAACGCACCGTACTCAAGCCGCGCCATCCCGCTCGGGACGGGCCGGACGGACCGCGCTTGGTGGAGCCGGCGCGCAGACACCTACGCGATGGGCGCCTGCGCGGCGCTGGCGGTGCTGGCGATCGCCTTGCCGTTCATCCTGCAATCCATCGCCGGCTCGGAGATGGAGGCGCGCATCGATGCCGTGCGGCCGCGGGTCATGGAGGCGGCAAGCCGGCGCGCGAAAGTTGCGGATGCCGCGACGGCGGCTGATGCCATGGCATTGGCACGGAACCAGGCAGGAGCGGTGCTGCAGGTGATCGCGCTGCTGACCGACGTGCTGCCGGATGACACATTCCTGACAATGCTGAGCGCACAGCAGCGCAAACTGACCTTCAGCGGCCACTCCGCCACTGCCGCGCGGCTGATCGGGGCAATGGCGGCGCACCCGCGCCTGCAAAACCCGACCTTCACTGCGCCGGTCATCCACGACGAGTCGGATGGCGGAGACAGCTTCTCGATCCGTGTCGAGCTGGGGGCGTGAAATGACCCGCACGCTCCCCTCGGGCCGCATGGGCCAGCTGCTGGCGGTCGCGATGACCGCCCTGGTGCCGGCGGCGGTTATCGCCGGGGTCGTCGTGCCCCTGGTCGAATGGCACGGCGAACGGACGATGGCACTGGCGCAGCGGACCACGCTCGCGCATCGGATGGAGGAGCTGGCGGCGGCGCTGCCGGAACTGCGGCAGCAGGAGGCCGCCGCCGGCGCGAGCAGGGCAGGGGAGCCAGCCCTGTTGGGGGGGGACAGTGATTCCACCGCGGGTGCTGCGCTGCAGGTGCGCCTGGAGGCCATGTTCACGCAGGCTGGCATTCGGCTGAACAGCGTCGAGACCTTGCCGGGCGAGGCGGCCGGCGCCTACCGGCGCATCCGCCTGCGGATTGCGTTTCATGCCCCATGGCCGGCGCTGCTCGGGGTATTGCGGGACATGCATGTCGCGACGCCAGCGCTCCTGGTGGATGAGTTGCAGGTGCAGCTCGCGCTGCATCGCATCGGCACGGTCCCGGGCTCGTTCGACGTGTCGTGCACGGTGTTCAGCTTCCGGTCTGGTCCATCCCAAGCGGCCGTCCAATGATCCGGATTTTATCGGTCACACTGATCGCTGCCACCCTGGCCGCCATAATCATGTGGGAAATCCAGGACCCCGCGCCGCTGGAGCTTGGCGAGGCGCTGCGTAGCCCG
>JANXVC010000042.1 GCA_025351925.1 Rhodospirillales bacterium
CCTGCGCCCAGCCGGTGATGCCGGGCTTTACCCGGTGGCGCACGGCGTACTGGCCCACCACGTCGGCGAACAGCTTGTCGGCCGCCTTGGTGTTGGGCGCATGCGGGCGCGGACCGACCAGGGACATGGTGCCCTGCATCACGTTGATGAGCTGCGGCAGCTCGTCGATGCTGAACCGGCGGAGCCAGCGGCCCACCCGGGTCACGCGCGGGTCGTCCCGCGTGGTCTGCTGGTCGGCCAGCAGGTCCGTCATGTGGGCGTGCATGGTGCGGAACTTGTAGATGCTGAACATGCGGTTGTCGAAACCGACGCGCGGCTGGCGGAACAGCGCCGGGCCGGGGCTGTCGAGCCGGATGATCGCCGCCACCACCAGCAGCGGCACCGCCGCGGCCAGCAGCAGCGCGCCGCCCACCACGCGGTCGAACGCCGCCTTCTTCACGGCCTGCCAGTCCTTGAGCGGGCGCTCCCTCACGGACACCACGGGGTTGGAGCCGATGGCCGCGAACTGCGCGTCCTCATAGCGCAGCCCGGCGATGTCCGCCGTCAGGACTACGTCCACCACCAGGCTGCCGAGCCGGGCCAGGATCTCGTTGATCCGGTCCGCGGCGCTGAGCGACAGCGCGACCACCACCGTGTCGATCCGCTCTTCCCGGCTGTCGCGCAGCAGGGCGTCCACGCCGCCGCGCACGGCGATATGGTGCAGGTGGGGCGGGATGCGGGACTGCCGGTCGTCATAGACGCCTGTGACCAAGAAGCTGTCGGGCTGGGCTGCGAGGCGTTGCAGGAACGTTTCGCTGAAGTCGTTGACCCCCACCACCGCGATCCGCTGCACCAGGCGTCCGCTGCTGCGCCAGCGCCCGATCAGGACGCGCAGCAGCACCCGGTGCGCGGCCAGCAGCGCGCAGCTTGCGCCCGCAAAGGCGAAGGGCCAGGCACGGGAGGGCATCGCGCCCTCGCGTAGCATGAACAGGCTGACCACCGCCGCGGTCCAGCCAATCAGCAGGGGCAAGGCCGTGCCCAGCACACTCCGCCTGAGCTGGCCGAGGCGGGGCAGGGCGTAGCCGCCGCCGTGCTGCACCGCCAGTATGGTGGCCCCGGCGCCGATCAGGGTCGCAACGGCTAGGTCCCCGGCGGGCATGGCGTTCAGCACCGCTTCGTAGCCGCGGGTGGCCGCCAGGCCCGCCCCGAGCAGCAGGGCGAAGTCGATGAGCTTCGCGGCCACGGCCAGGATGGGCCGGGAGACCGGCGGTGTGGGCGGCGGCCCGTCGGCGGGCGGCGGCGTGGCGCCTTGGCTGGGTCGGGGTTGAGGAAGTGGCATGGTGTCCGGCATGCGGGCATCCTTCCCTGCGGACGCTGCATCGCGCCCTGTGGAGAGCTAGACGACCTTGCAGCGCCGCGAAAGCCTGGAAGGTTTGCATTCGATACAAATTAGTAGATCGCAACAAAACATAACGCAAGACAGGGCTTTTCATCGAATAAGCGTTTCTAGCTGACACAAAAATTAGTTAGAAGCGCCCACTTCGGCAGGTTCCTGGTCCCTGGCGATCAGGGCTTCCGAGTATTGTCGTGGCCGCGACATTGGGGCGATTATTTCGCAGAAAGGTGGAGCGTGAGCATCCTGGTTATCAGCCATGTGCGTCTGGTGCGGGAAGCGTTGGGCGCGATCCTCGCAGACGGCGGCCTGGCGGCGTTCGGCGCATCCTCCCGCGAAGCCGTCGAGGCCGGCGCCGTAGAGCGCAAGCCCAGCATGGCCGTGGTCGACACGTTGCACCCGGAAGCCACCGCGCTGATCGCCGCCGCTCGCGCCTGCGTGCCCGGGTTGAGCGTGGTGGTGCTGGCCATGCACGACCGGGACGAGGACTTCCTTGCCTGGACGGACGTGGGCATTTCCGGCTACCTCGGCCCCGACACCTCGGCCGGCGACCTGCTGTCCGCGGTGCGACGCGTGTCCGCCGGGGACATCGTGTATCCCGCGCGGCTGGCGACGCTGGTGCTGAGCCGGCTGTCCCGGCAGTCCGGTGAGCGCTCGGCCCGGGCCGGCATGTATGCGCTGACCACGCGAGAGCGGGAGATCGCGGCCCTTTTGGCGGACGGGCTGTCGAACAAGCTGATCGGCCGGCGCCTGCGCATCGCCCAGCCGACGGTGAAGAACCATGTCCACAACATCCTGGCCAAGTGGGAAGTGCAAAGCAGGGGGGAGATCGCGGCCCGTTACCGCCGCACCATCCAGGCAGACGCCGGGCCGGACCGCGAGCTGGCTGGGCCGCAAGACGGTGTGGCGCGCCATGCGGGGCGGCCGGTGCACTGAGCGCTCGCCAGCCCGCCGCGCACCCGGGCGCGGACCGGTCGGGGACACGCCGGAGAGGCGAGCGCGCGAGGCACCGCCGCCCGCCGCCGGCGGCTTCCCGGAAAAGGAAGCACGCCAAACGAAAGGACGATGCCATGCCAGCGGCCGTTTGCTCCGGCCGCGCCGTCACCGCCACCAGCAATCTCCCTCGACAGAACCGCCGGGGAGAGTTCCATCTCTACCTGGCGTAGAGGTGACAGCTATATATTGCGTCTATACTGGCCAGACCGATAACCATAATGGCTCTTATTGGGTTCCGGGGTGGTGACGGGTCGGTCACGCAACCAGGCCGGCGATGAGGGCGCCGAGCAGGGCTTTGCCGCGTCGGCGTGCGTTGTGCACGAACTGGAACACAACAGCACGCGCTCGACTGCAGCCACCCGATCGGGATCTGCGATCTCGTGCCACTGGACGTTGACGGCCTTGTCCATGTGCGCTCGACGGAGCACCCGGTTCGGGAACTGGGCGGCGAACTCCCGCTGGATGGCATGCCCTTCGTCGCCGGAGCGGTGCCGCCCCATTCGCCCGCGCAGCCCATCTTCTCCCTTGGCCTCGCCCACATAGACGACGTGACCGCC
>JANXVC010000126.1 GCA_025351925.1 Rhodospirillales bacterium
GTGCAGCCCGTGGGCTGGGTGGGCGATTGGCACGAGAACCCGGCACCGCAGTGGATCGTCGTCCTGTCCGGACGCTGGTGGGTCGAGGCCATGGACGGCACGCGGATGGAGCAGGGGCCGGGCGAGTTCTCCCTTGGCGAGGACCAGAGCTGCACCGAGACGGACGGCCGCCGTGGCCATCGGTCCGGCACGGTCGGCGACGTGCCGGCCGTGCTGATGACGGTGCAGTTGCACGTGCCGCCCGTGCGCTCGCCTTGCCACCTGAGGTAGGGTCGAAGCGGCGATGGACGCCTTCGAAACCCTGGACCCGCGCTTTCGCGCCTACGTGCTGCCGAACGCGCCGCTGGTGAAGCTGGGCGACGGCTTCGCCTGGCTGGAAGGCCCGGTGTGGTTCGCCGACCAGGACTGCCTGCTGATAAGCGACCTGCCGAATGACCGCATCTTGCGCTGGACCGAAAGCGGTGGCGTGTCGGTGTTCCGTGCCCCGTCCGGCTTCGCCAACGGCCACACGCGCGACCGGCAGGGCCGGCTGGTCGGCTGCTCGCACCGCCACCGCTGCGTCACGCGCACCGAGCTGGACGGCAGCGTCACCGTGCTCGCCGACCGCTACCGGGGCAAGCGCCTGAACTCTCCCAATGACGTGGTCTGCCGGTCGGACGGCACGATCTGGTTCAGCGACCCGCATTACGGCATCAACACGGACTACGAGGGCGGCAAGCAGAAGCCGGAGCTGCCGCCGACGCTGTACCGCCTCGATCCCGGCACGGGCGAGCTGACGGTGGCGGCCGACGATTTCGAGGGGCCAAACGGCCTGGCGTTCTCCCCGGACGAGCGGCTGTTGTACATATCGGAAAGCGGCCGGCAGTTCGACGCCGATCCCGTGCAGTGCATCCGGGTGTTCGACGTGGCCGGGGACGGGCGGCTGAGCCACGGCCGGGAGTTCCACAAGGTCACGCCGGGCTATGCCGACGGGTTCCGGCTGGACCAGGATGGGAACCTGTGGTGCAGCGCGGCGGACGGCGTTCACTGCATTGCACCGGACGGCACGAAGCTGGGGGTGATCAAGGTGCCGTTCCGGGTGTCCAACCTGGCCTTCGGCGGCCGGAACCGGGCTCGGCTGTTCATCTGCGCCTCGCACACGCTGTATGCCATTTACACCAACCAACGCGGCGCGGAACGTCCGTAACGAGATCGCACCGAAAACTTCCTGATCCCGGAGACAGCGATGCCGAAAGCACAGCCTGCGGAACAGCCCCTGGCCATCGAGGAGTACGGGTTGATCGGCGACTGCGCGTCCTGCGCGCTGGTCGGCGTCAACGGTTCGATTGACTGGCTCTGCCTGCCACGCTTCGACAGCGGCGCCTGCTTCGCGGCCCTCCTGGGCAACCCGGACAACGGACGCTGGCGGATCGCCCCGGCCGCTGCCGGCGCGCAGGCGACGCGCCGCTACCGCGACCGCTCGATGGTGCTGGAAACGCAGTTCGAGACGGAAGCGGGCGCCGTGACGGTGATTGACTTCATGATCCCGAACGCCAAGCAATCGTCGGTCGTGCGCATCGTCGAGGGCCGGCGGGGCCGGGTGGACATGCGCCTGGAGATCGCGCTGCGCTTCGACTACGGCACGTCGGTCCCCTGGGTGACCCGGCTGCCCGACAGCCACGGCATCTGCGCCGTGGCAGGACCGGACCTGGTCGTCCTACGCGCCACCGTGCCGATCAAAGGGCAGGACATGCAGACGGTGGCCGATTTCAGCGTCGCGGCTGGCGAACGGGCCTGCTTCGTGCTGACGCATGGCGCTTCCTGCGACCCGCCGCCGGACGCGGTGGATGCGGCTGCGGCGCTGGCCGAAACCGGACGCATCTGGGAGGAGTGGTGCGGCCGCTGCACTTACCAGGGCGAGTGGCGCGACGCCGTGCTGCGCTCGCTGCTGGTGCTCAAGGCGCTGACGTTCAACCGCACGGGCGGCATCGTCGCCGCGGCCACCACGTCCCTGCCGGAGCAGTTGGGCGGGGTGCGGAACTGGGACTACCGTTACTGCTGGCTGCGGGACGGCACGCTGACGCTGTTCTCCTTGATGCATAACGGCTACTACAAGGAGGCCGGCGCCTGGCGCAACTGGCTGCACCGCGCCGTCGCCGGCAGCCCGGCGCAGGTCCAGATCATGTACGGCATCGCCGGCGAGCGCCGCCTAGTCGAGTGGGAGGTTCCCTGGCTTGCGGGATACCAGGGCGCCGCCCCCGTGCGTGTCGGCAACGCCGCATCCAAGCAGGTGCAGCTCGACATTTATGGCGAGGTGATGCGGGCGCTCCATCAGGCGCGCGCCGGGAGGTTACAGGAAGCGCCGGCAAGTTGGGATTTGCAGCTCAGCATCATCGCGCACCTCGCCGAGATCTGGCGGGAGCCGGATGAGGGCATCTGGGAAACCCGCGGCGGCTGCCAGCGCTTCACCTACTCCAAGGTGATGGCCTGGGCCGCTTTTGACGCCATGATCCGGGACGCGGAGGCGCACGGGCTGGACGGACCGATGGACGACTGGCGCAAGGCCCGCAGCGAAATCCACGAAACGGTCTGTCGCGAGGGGTTCGACAAGAAGCGCAACAGCTTCGTGCAGTACTTCGGCGCCGACGCGCTGGACGCGAGCCTCCTGCAAATTCCCCTCGTGGGCTTTTTGCCGCATGACGACCCGCGCGTCCGCGGGACGGTGCAGGCCATCGAGCGCGAACTGCTGTCGGACGGTTTCGTGAAGCGCTACCAAACGGACAAGAGCAAGGACGGCCTGCCGCCGGGCGAGGGCGCGTTTCTCGCTTGCAGCTTCTGGCTTGTTGATTGCCTGCACATGCAGGGCAGGACGGACGAGGCCCGCGCGATGTTCGAGCGGCTGCTCGCTCTCCGGAACGACCTGGGACTGTTGAGCGAGGAGTACGACCCGAAGGCCCGGCGCATGACGGGCAACATGCCTCAGGCGTTTTCGCATACGGCGCTGATCGCCAGCGCCATGAACCTTTCGGGTGACGGACTGGCGGCCAAGCAGCAGGCACGCAACGCGTGATGGAGGCGCCTGGCGGGCGGCAGACCCCCGCCCTCGAAAGCGTGGCCACTACGCTGCGCTGGACGGCGATCGGGGCCTTGCTGCTGGTCGCCTTCTGGATGCTGGCGGATACACGACGCATCCGCCCGGTGCGCGTCGCGCTGCAGAACCAGCGCGACACCTTGCTCGCCTTCGCCGGCGTGCTCGATGGCAAGCTGGCCGACATCGCGCGAGCCCACGCCATCGCCGAGCCCCTCGTGCGCGAGGCGTGTGCGTTGCACCGCCTGCCCACCACCTCGTCCGCATACTGGCAGGGGTGGAACCGGCTGCGCGCGCAGATCGGGGGCAAGTTCCACACCCTCTTCGACGCCGTGAGCCGGGCCATGGCGCAAACACCGCGCAGCAGTTCGCTGGTGGAGAACCTCAACTCGCGGCTGCGCACCTATTTCACCCTGCGCCGCCATCTGGGCAACTCGTACTTGGATTTGCTGCGGTTCTTCCTGAACCATCGCCGCTTCATGCGCAGCCGACGTGCCGGGCGCCACGGCAGAAGCCCGCGAGAGCTGATGACGGGCCAAGGCCATCCGCCCTGGCTCACGCTGTTGGGCCTGGGACCGCTTCTGCCCCAGCGAGCTTGACCCGGGGAGGCTGGCCGCCTCCTGAACAAGACGACCTTTCCACCGAAATCCAGCCCTCACAGGCTGGCGGTTTCCGCGTGCCTTGTATGACCCAAAATCGGCTGCCGGCGGAGAACATCGTGCACGGCTGGCTGCATATGCAGCACGACGACGGCGTTGCCGCGTCCTTTGCCGCGAACAGATCAAAGGGAGGCTGATGCGGTCGCTGACACAGACGCCGGCTGGAAGGCCGGCAGGAACACTCGCCATCGCTGCCGATCCCAAGAAACCCGATCAGTGGTATAGGATGCCCAAAGGCCTAAATGGACGGTATTGAGGCCAGGCCAATGGAGTAAACCAGCGTGCCATCGTGCTGGCGGACAGCAGCCGGGTTCAGACTGGCTGGTTCGGTCTTGCCAGGTCCCATGATGTGGAACACCTGC
>JANXVC010000062.1 GCA_025351925.1 Rhodospirillales bacterium
GTGGCTGGGCCGAAACCGTCGCCTCGCCCGCGACTTCGAAGCCACCATCGCGTCCGCAACAGCCTTCCTCTACGCCGCATCCGTCATGTTGCTCACCCGAAGGCTAGGCCGTTGCATATGAGTTCCGAGACGGACACTTAGGCGATTAAGCTTTTTGAGCGAGGCTGCAGACTCCACTCCGGCTGCTTGTAACCTGGTCTCAACTCTGGTGGCACCTGGCGGAGAGCTGATCTTGCATCACGTCCGCTTCGTCCGGTTAGATCACACAAGGCCGATACGGGCTTAGAGAGGACAATCTGCTTAGGATTGTCGGCAATTCTTTCTTGATGGCTGGCGATAGCCATGTCATAGCTGGCTCCAAGATGGGCCGCGTGCGCCGCGACAGCCGCACGAGGGAGAGGATCTCCAGAGAAGCCATGATGCCGGCACCATTGAGCAAGGCGAAGCTATCTGCGCGGCTTGGCGGCTCACAACTTCCGGTAGTTCGCGGACCAACAGAGCCGCTCGTTGCGGTGATCGATCAGCGGCTGCGCGCCATGCTGGTGGACGGCTCCTTGGCCGCTGGCGGCAAGCTCAATGAACTCGCCCTGGCGCAACAGATGCAGGTGAGCCGTGGCGCCTTGCGCGAAGCCGTGCGCCGACTCGAACAATCGGGCCTAGTGACCATCATCCCCAATCGCGGCGTGTTCATTCGGAGCGTCGGCCTGCAGGATATACTGGACCTATTTGACGTCCATGCTGGTCTCGCTCGAAGCGCAGGCCGTCTGCTGGCGCAGCGTACCAGCGCCGAACAGGTGAGCCATCTGGAAGCCTGTCAGGCGAAGATGGCGGCGGCGTTAGCGGCGGAGCAGATCGACCGGTACCGTGACCTTAACAACGATTTCCACCGTGATCTCTTTGGCTTCACCAGCAACTCTAGACTAATCGCCCTACACGGCATGATTACGTCCGAGTTGCAGCTGTCTCGTAGGCATAATCTTGGCACGCTGCACCAGTTACGGGCATCAATTGTCGAACACGCCCGGATCCTTGAGGGGCTGAAGGCGCGCGATGAGACGCGCACGGCCCGATCCTTCGAACAGCATGTCCTCGCAGGCAAACGCCGTATGGTCGAAAGCGTCACCGCGCAAGCGGCAGAGTAGGAGAACAAGCATGTCCGTCGTCCCCAACCATGCCCGAATTCGGCTGGAACAAGGTCAACTGTCTTTGGGCATTGGCCTGCGCCAGGCCCGCACACCGGACATCGCCGAGATCGCACACGCCGCCGGGTTCGACTGGCTGTTCGTCGATTGCGAGCATAATTCCATGAGCCTGGACACTGCGTCCGGCATTTGCGCGGCCGCTCTGGCCACTGGCATCACGCCGCTAGTGCGCGTGGCACCCGGTGAGACCGCTCAAGCGACAAGGCTGCTAGACACGGGCGCCATGGGCATCGTGTTTCCCCATATCGAAACCGCTGTCGAGGCAGAGGCAATCGCGTCCGCCTGCCGCTTTCCACCAGTCGGTCATCGCTCTGTGCCGGGTCTGCTGCCGCAGGCTCGGTTCCGCCCGGTGCCGCTGCCGCAACTGATCGAAGCCGTAAACCGCGAAGTACTGGTCGTCGCCATGCTGGAAAGCCCGAAGGCGCTGGAGAACGCGGCTGAAATCGCCGCCGTGCCCGGCATTGACGTGTTGCTGATGGGCGGCAACGATATGGCCGCCGAAATGGGCATTCCCGGTCAGCTCGGACACGACCGTATGGAAGCCGCCGTGAAACACGTCGTCGCCGTCTGCCGCGCAGCAGGCAAGCACTCCGGCGTTGGGGGAATCTACGATCACACCCTCCTGGAACGCTATATCGGCTACGGCGCACGCTTCATCCTCAGCGGTTCAGACCTCGCTTTCATGATGGTGGGGGCACAGCTCCGTACCGGCTTCCTGCGGGGACTGACCCTGCCCGACGCCGCATGAACACTTTTTGTAACAATAACGGGGCCAAACGCTCTGATGATACCGGGAGACCGTCCATGCTGACCATCACGCCACTCCATCCGCTCTTCGCCGCCCGCGTCACCGGGCTCGACCTGAATAATGCTCTGGACGATGCAGTTTTCGCCGCCATAAGCGACGCATTCGACCGCTACTCCGTGCTCGTCTTCCCGCAGCAGAAGATCGACGACGCAACCCAGATCCGCTTCAGCGAGCGTTTCGGGCCACTGGAATCGACCCGGGCTGGGGCGAATGGTGCCGGCAGCAAACTGATCGTGCTGACCAATATCGGACTGGATGGCAAGATCGGCGCCTCATCGGACAAGCAAGTGCTGAACAACAAGGCCAACCGCATCTGGCACACCGATTCATCGTTCAAGGCGGTTTCCGCTCGCGCCTCGCTGCTGTCGGCCCGCGAGATACCGTCACAAGGCGGAGACACTGAATATGCCAGCTTGCGCTGCGCCTATGCCGCCTTGTCAGAGGCCGACAAAACGCTGGTCGAGGCCCGCGTCGCCATCCATGATTTCACCTGGTCCCGCTCGCGGATCGACACCGCGTTGGTCTCGGACGCCGAGCGCGCCGCTCAGCCGCCGGTCCGCCAAGCGGTGGTTGTGGATAGCCGGTATGGCAAGGCCCTCTATCTCGGCGCGCATGCGCACTACATCGAAGGCATGGACGAGGCTGAATCACGCGCCCTCATTGATCGCCTAATGGCCTTCGGCACACAGGATCGCTTCATCTACCGCCATACATGGTCGCCACACGACTTAGTGCTCTGGGACAACCGCGCCGTGCTGCACCGTGCTACCCCGTTTGCCACGAGCAATGAGCGCCGTCACATGGTTCGCACCACCGTCGCCGGCCGCGCGCCGACGATCGCGTCACAATCGGCGCAAGCGGCGGAATAGCAAAACATGGCCGACCAGTTCGACTACATCATCGTCGGGGCAGGGTCGGCAGGTTGCGTGCTGGCCAACCGGCTTTCGGCCAATCCAGCGATGCGTGTGCTGGTGGTCGAGGCCGGCGGGTCCGACCGCCATCCCTTCGTTCAGGCGCCGGCGGGATTTATCAAGACATTTGAGGATCCGCGATTCAACTGGTGCTACATGACCGAGCCCGTCGCCGGGTCAGACGGTCGCGCGATCTACTATCCGCGCGGGAAGGTGCTGGGCGGCTCAAGCTCGATCAACGGCAGTCTATACGTTCGCGGCCAGCCGAGAGACTACGACATGTGGGCGCAATTGGGTAATCGCGGCTGGTCCTATGACGACGTGCTGCCCTACTTCCGCCGCTCTGAGGACCGCTCAAGCGGGCCCGACAGCTTCCGCGCCACTGGCGGCCCGCAGCATGTCTCTGACATCAGCGAGCGCCATCCGATCTGCGAGGCCTTCATCGCCGGCGCCGAAAGCCTCGGCGTCCCGCTCAACCCGGACTACAACGGTGCGACCCAGGAGGGTGTCGCCTACTACCAACGCACCATCCGCAATGGGCGGCGGCACAGCGCTGCCACGGGCTATCTGCACCCGGCATTGAGCCGGCCGAACCTGAAACTGGTGACCAACGCCCATGTGTTGCGCCTGGACGTCGA
>JANXVC010000073.1 GCA_025351925.1 Rhodospirillales bacterium
GAGCGACCGAAAATGTCGTTTAGCCTTGATCCAGATCAGTCTTGCTGTCAGATCGATCGCATCGGAAGGTGCAGATGATAGCGCAACTCTCCATGCTCGATGTTCATGCCTGGGTCCTTATCGGATGGCCGCCGGCAGAGCCGGGTGTTAAGGACCAGACCGCCTCAGAACGGGCGCTTCCGAGGCAAGGCACGATCCACCCTTGCCGGCCGCCCGATCGTCCAGAGCCGGAATGCGAGCCCGAGGAGCGCCGTTCCGAACACAATCGCATAGCCACCGAGCCACCACGTTATCAAGACCGCCGCAATGATCGGCCAAGCAAGTAACAAGGCGCCCCACAAAACCGACACCGTCGCGCCCAGGGCCATCAGCCAGCGCCCGTCGATGACCCGCAAGGCAAATGCGGCAATAAACAAGGTGGCGCCCGTCAAGATCGCCCAGGCACCTGCCAAATAGATCAGCGCAAGCACAGTCGCGACTGGGGCGACGAGCGCAATCGACGCAGCCAGGAAGTTCAGCATGCCTTCGAACACCAGCAGCGTCCAGCGTTCATGCCGCGCGGCGGCCCGCACTCCGGAGGTGATGGCCCAAATGCCATCCACCAGCATGTAGGTCACGAACAGGACCACCAAGGTCTCGATCGTCAGTCCTGGCTGCAACAGCGCCAAAACGCCGAACAGGACAGCAAAGCCGCCACGCAGTCCTATCACCCACCAGTTACGAACCAACACGGCTGCACGGCCGGATGCGCCTGCTGGCTTGTTGCTTTCACCCATATCAGTGCTCCCGACGTTTTACCGGGCTCATGCCAGCCCAGCGCATCAATGCGCCATGAGCACGGGCAGGTCGGCCGCATCAAGGACGCGTTGGGTGAAGCCGCCGAAAACGAACTCCCGCAGGCGGCTGTGGCCGTAGCCGCCCATCACCAGCAACGTGGCATTCAGTCCACGCGCGGCGTTTAAGAGGACCTCGACCGGCCGTTCGGTCCCTTGCGCCAGCTGCTCGAGTATCACCTCCCGATTATGCCAGGACAGCGCACGCACGAGCCGCTCTCCGGACCGGTCCCGCTCGCCTCCTTCGTCGACACAGAGTACGACGATGCGGTCCGCACGCTCCAGGAACGGCATTGCGGCGGCGATGGCGCGCGCGGCCTCCGGGGTGTCCTTCCAAGCAATCGCCACGGTTCCGGTCAGGGGCACAGAAGGCTTTGATGGCAGCAGGAGCAGCGGCCTGCCAGTATGCAGGAACGCTGCCTCCAGCACATGAACAGGTAATGGGCTATCCTTCTGTCCCCGAGCGGTAACGGTCAGGTCGGCGACCCGGCCATGCATGGCCAGCCAATGATGTTCCTGTCCGACTTCCCGAACCCACTCGGCTGAGACTCCTCCCCGCATGGGCGTTCCAGTCACCAACACGGACTCGCGTGCACAAAAAGTGTCAAACGCTTGTTTCGCCGCTACCTCGCGCGTGTCGGCGTCGCGGATCATGCGCTCGATGACCCCTGACGAGCCAACACCGCCGGATGGGTCATACGCGGAGATCGATAGAATGAGATCTCCTTCGTCCAAGTGCACATGCAGGACGCTCAGGTGAGCCTCGAAGGCCCTGGCGAGGCTGAGCGCCACGTCGAGCACGATTTGATCGGTAGACAGCCCGTATGATGGGACGAGAACAGTCTTGATCATGGCGTTCGTTCCCTAGCCTTATACCAATCGTTCTTGTTGGCTGGCTTTGCGCGGCATTCTAACTCAAAGCGTCCGCCGGCCGCGCTGTCACCTTGAACCGATCAACGGGTCCCACTGCAACGACCATCGGCTGCAATAGGCAAAGCGGCTTACGGTCAGCTTCAGGTTTGCAACCATCCAGTAAGGTTCAGCAGTGCCGCGAACAGCAGGAATCTCACCCCGCTTTACGCGCCGAAACCGATTGCCAGGCGATTGGGCTCCAAAGTTCTGCGCAGCAGGATCCCGTCGAGTGCTTTTGTGGTCAGCAGCATTGTGAGGGCCGCCAGGAAAAGCTTGGCCCGCAGCGTAGTAGGCCAGCCAAACCGTGATCGCATCCCAGAAGGCCGGACCGGCCCCAAAACTTGCCCAAAAACGTAAACGAAAAGAAATTAGCACGCTCAGGCCTTCCTCAAACGTGTAAGCGGGCGCTGCTCCCAGCACTGTCGCGGATCGCCGCCAACAGGAGACGGGTCTGTCGGCGGCAAATCGCAGCATAGAGCAGTTCAGCTCAGTCAGTAGATCGCGATGTGATCCACAACGTCCGTCACACCAGGGGCCGCCCAAGCCGCGCGCTCCGCAACCTCGCGCTCGTGCCAGGAGCGCACATGGCCGCTCAGCACTACTTTATGGTTCTCAGCCGAGACTTGAATGCCGGTCGCTTCAAGCATGGCGTCCCGCTTCAGCGCGTCCTCCACCTTGTGCTTTACGTCCGACGACTGCGCATGCTGCGCCAGGTGGATCTGATTCGAGATCCCTGTCACGCCATTCAGGCGACGCACATCCTTTTCCGCAATGGAGCGCTGATACTGCCATTCCAACTCGCCGCTGAGGGTAACCCAACCATGCTCCACCTTGACCGTGATCTTGTTGGTCGGCAGCATCGTGTCCCATGCAAGCACTTGCAGGGCCTTCCCGGCGATCCCCTCGTCGTCCGTTTTGTCTTTGCTGAGATAGCGAACCTCGATCTCCTGTGCGATCCCGCGCACACCCTTGACCCGGCCCGCCGCTCGCTCGGCCGCCACCTTCTCGCCAAAACGCTCAACATGGCCCGACAGCGTCACCACCCCGTCCTTGGTGGTGACACCGATATGCGCCGAACTCACGTCGGGTGCCCAATCCAATGCTGCAGACACAGCGTGCTGTAGCTGTTTGTCGTCATATTCCATGATTCGTCCCTCTTTTTTGTGATCCGGCGTCCGGTCCATGACCTCTGCCCGACCGGAGGCAGCGTGCTCGAACGGTCGCGCGACCACATTAATCCAGATCAATGACCGGACCGGTTCTGAGAGACATCCTTATCGTACGCCTGCTTCATCCCATCGCAGGCTGCACGTTGGTAGGGGCGCGACCATGCTGGCTTCCGAGATCATGACTACCGACGTGGCAACGGTCGGGCCCGAGACGACGGTGCGGGATGTAGTGGCACTGTTAATCGATCGCGGTATCAGCGCCGTTCCGGTCCAGAGTGATGGCCGACTGGTCGGCATCGTCAGCGAAGGCGACCTCCTGCGCCGGGCTGAGCTCGGCACGGAGCGCAAAAGGTCCCGGTGGCTGGAGATCGCGACGCCAGGTGACTGCCTCGCGGCAGAATACATCCAGGAGCATGGCCGCAAGGTGGCGGATGTTATGACAAAAGACGTCGTGACCGTGCGACATGACACCCCTGTCAACGAAATCGCGGCTCTGTTGGAGCAACGACGCATCAAGCGGGTGCCAATCCTGCGTGACGGAAAGCTGGTGGGAATCGTGAGCCGGGCCAACCTTGTCCAGGCACTGGCCCTGCACGGAACTCCTGAGGCGCCGGCTATGGCGCCCAACGACATCGAGATCCGCAGCGCGATTTTGGCCGAGCTAGGGCTGCACAAGTGGGGTGGCTTTCCGCTTATTGCGAACGTCATTGTCCGGTATGGAACCGTGCACGTTTTCGGAGTTTTGCGTTCAGAGTCGGAGCGCCGTGCCATGCTGGTCATCATCGAGAACACGCCGGGTGTGGCCGAGATCAAGGACCACATGTCCTACCCGTCGCTTAGGCCACCGACATAGAGCCAGGGGCGGAGTAGTCGGCCAAGCCGTCGCTCCCTTTTCCGCCCTAGCAGCACGGCAACCGCGCAGGAAGCAACGCGCGTGCGCTCGAAGGCCGGGTGGCTGGTTAGGACGCTCGGCACGCAAACGCCTACCACCACCCCGGGGGGCATCCGCTGTGTCCGGGGCAAGTATCGAGGAACTCTTGTCAAGGATTGTGAGATGAGCATCAAAGATATCCTCGTGCAGGTGGATACAGGAGCGGCAACACCGGGGCGCCTGGATCTAGCAATCGGGCTGGCGCGAGGGCATGGAGCGCACCTGATTGGCCTTTGCGTGTTCGACATCCATCGCATTCCTGGCGCTGGTTTCGGGACGATCAACAGCGAGAACAGCATGGCCCTGTCCGAGTACCAGGTGCGGGTACGCGACGACGCGTTCCAGGTTGCACACACGCTCGAAGCCAGCTTTCGCGAGCGCCTGCGCCGCGATGGCCTCGAAGGCGAATGGAGGTTGGTTGAGGGCAGAGCCGCCGCTACCGTCGGCCTGCACGCCCGTTACGCTGACCTTGCCGTACTCGGACAAGAGGACCCGGACGACCGACGGAGTTCCGGCTGGACCAGTGTCCTCGAGCAGGCTTTGTTCTCGTCGGGACGTCCGATCCTGGTCGTCCCGTATGCCGGGCATTTCACGCAGGTGGGCCGCCGCGTGCTGATTGGTTGGAACGCGCGGCGGGAGGCAGCGCGGGCCGTCCATGACGCGCTGCCGCTGATCGCCGGTGCGGACGACGTTACCGTGCTCGCAATTGATCCGCAGCGCGGCCTCGGCGGACACGGCGAAGACCCGGCGGTCGACATCGCGCAACATCTTGCGCGCCACGGGCTGCGGGTCACTGCGGCGCAGACGACCTCGGGCGGATTGGAAGCCTCGGACGTGCTGCTAAATCACGCCGCGGACCTGGGCGCTGATTTGATCGTCGTCGGCTGCTATGGCCACCCACGCGCGTGGGAGATGGTGCTGGGCGGGGTTACCCGTGCCTTGCTGCAACGCATGACTGTGCCTGTTCTTATGTCCCATTGAGTAAGGTTGGCAGCGCCAGGACGTTGATCGAGATTAACGTCCTGGCGCCGCAGTCATTCGGACTATGCGGGAGGAAATCTCAAGCTGCAGCCTACCGTGAAAGCGAGCGACGTGATGACCCGGCCGGCGGCCGGCTTTCGCGGGGAGAGGCGATCGGGGATAATGCTGCGGCAAGATGTCAGCGGCCTGCTGATCTTGGACCAGTCTGGGCGCTTGGTTGGCATGCTGACCGCGGGCGACCTCTTGCGCCGGGTCGAGGTGGGAACGGCCGACCCGGACCGGTCCGGCTGGCGGACTTTCCTGCGCGGCAATAGCCTAACTGGATCACCAGCCTTGGTTTAGGGCCCGTAACACTTCTGTCGCCGTAAAACGGAGGTGTTACATGGGAAGCAGTCGTCACTGAGGAAGGCATACGTTCGGCGCTCGGGCTGGCGGCATAGAGGGTGTCGGGAGCTGCCGAGGTAAGGGACTAAATCGTCGTGGTCGATCCAGTTACCGGAGTGGTTATCAGTGACACTTGATCTCAGCCGAGCCCGCGAAGTGCTTCGAAAAGGATCAGCGCCACCACAACGCCAGAACCACGATGAAGGCCGCAATCAATCCCAGCCCGACCATGGCCTGCACGACGCCGAAATTTGCCGCGTCAGTAGCGACCAGCAACGTGGTCACTACGCCCGCAGCCACTAAGATGGTCCTGATCAGGAAACTCATGCAAACACCTCCATCTGCCATCGTGCAGCAATTACGGGTATTGCTGGCCTGTATGACGTCGTAGCCAATTGGTATCTGCTCAACCTAGGTTGGTCGCAGTCTGCCCGCGAAGGGTTTGCTGGATTGTCTGGTAGGTGCGCACGCCGCGGCGTGCGGCGGTGCCGTTAACGGAGCGCCGGCCGATGCCCGTTCAGCACCTCTCGGACGACGCCGGCGCCACGGCTGTTGCGGACGACGTGGATCACCACCTTGCTGTTTTGGAACACCCAATTCGAGCACGTACGACCATCGATGCGCACGCTCGTTTCATCCGAGCAGGTCACGCGAGCGCGGCGCAGGCACGCGAGGATGCTGGCCACGTCGGCGTCGAAGCGCAGCTTGCCCCGGCGAAAGGCGGCGTCGAGCGCGCCCTCGCTGATCCCCAGGCCGAACAGCTCCAGCAACAGCCGGCTTAGCCGCTGGTAGCTGATCGCGTGCACGAAGCGCAGATACGTCGAACCAGCGGTTCGCCGGACATCGCCAGCGCCACGATGCCGACGCTGAGCGGCGTGCCCGGCTCCAAACCCTCCGGCACCGGAGCAAGCATCGTGCCGCCGCAGCACCGGCAACGGCCCACATAGCGCTCCACCCGCGTCACCGCGAGTGCCACCTGGAGCAGGCCTCGATTTGTGCACCAAGGCCGTCGCCTGTCCCTCGAAGCTTACACCAGAGTCCCGAGATGAACGAACATCTCGCGGGCTACATACGAAGTTGCCTCCGGATGCCATATTGCCAGCCGCATCGTACCGCGACTGTGTACGTTCCGAGCGCCACTATGCAAGATAACCTCATCCTTCGACTCGCGACCGCACTTGCCCTCGGCTTCGTGGTTGGCCTGGAGCGCGGCTGGCGCGAGCGCGATGCAGTGGCAGGCAGCCGAACTGCAGGCGTGCGCACATTCGGCCTGACCGCTCTGCTCGGCGCCATCATAGGGTCTCTGTCGGACGCGACATCAAGCCCGTCCCTGGTCGGTGTCGCTTTCCTGGGCTTCGCGGGCGTGTTCGCCTGGTTCAAGGTCAGGGAAGCCGAACACGACCAGGAGTTCAGCGTGACCAGCGTCGTCGCGGCGCTGATCGTGTTTGCGCTTGGTGCGCTCTGCGTCGTCGGCGACCCTCAAGTGGCCGCCGCCGGTGGGGTGGCGACCGCGGGCGTCCTTGCCAGCCGCGACATTCTGCATGGCTGGCTCGCCCGCCTGACTTGGACCGAAGTTCGCTCGGCATTGTTGCTGCTGGCCATGAGCGTCATCGTCCTGCCGCTGCTTCCAAACACAACGATTGATCCATTTCACAGCGTCAATCCTCGCGAAATCTGGCTTTTCACGGTGCTCACCGCGGTGATCTCCGCGGTCGGCTACGTGGCCGTGAAGCTTGCAGGACCATCCAGAGGTATTCTCATCAGCGGGCTCGCCGGTGCCCTCGCGTCCTCCACTGCTGTCACAGTCGCGTTCGCCCGGCGCGCCGCAGCCGGCGAGCCATCGGCTCTGCTGGCTGGCGGCGCCGCGTTGGCCGGGTTTGTATCCATCCTTCGGGTGACGGTCATCGTGGCGGTCGCAGCACCTAAGGTCCTGCCCTATCTTGTCCTTCCAGCGTTGCCGGCGGCAGCTGTTTTCGGCCTGGGTGGCCTCGTTTTAACACGACGCAAAGCGGGGGAGGGGGCTGGGTCGCCCACTCTCGCGAGCCCATTCGACCTGCAACCGCTGCTTTTGTTCGCGGCCTCCTTCGCCTTAGTTGCGGCAGTGGGAGGCTGGATTATGCAACGTTTCGGCACGGAAGGGATTTTGGTCACCTCGGGTATCTTCGGCCTGCTTGACGTGGACGTCGCGACCCTGACGGCGGCGCGGCTCGCCGGCACGACAATCACCTCGAGCATGGCCGCCCAAGCGATCCTGCTCGCACTCGGCGTAAATGCAACCGCGCGGGTCGTTTACGCTGCTGCTTTGGGACCTCTGAGCTACGCGCTCCGCCTTTTCCTCGTCACGATCGCGGCGCTGAGCATTGGAGCAATCCCCATCGTGGTGCAGGTGTCGAACGTGCACGCTTCAACTTCCGGGCCATGACATCCGCCACCAAGGTAACCATCCGCCCGGCCTCCTTGCTCCGCGCCTGCTGTCACGGCCGGGCCTGACCTCGATGAGATTACCCTATCCGTCCCGTATGACAACTCTGGGCCGTCGCGTGGTCAATGTGGGACTTGGGCATCAGGGCACTGCACAAGGCCGAGTGCGGCGGCTTTCAGCGCATCCAGGGTCTGGCTGGCATCCAGGCGATGCCAAGCAAGGGCGCCAATGGTCTCCTTGGCTTGGGAGGCCACGATGGAGGCCGTCGCGTCGGACGCATCACCCGCTCTTTCGTTCACACGCCGCACCAGGACCTCGACAGGAGCTTCCAGCCATAGACCAAGGAATGGAACGCCTGCACGCGCCGCCACTGCGGCGATCGCGTCGCGTTCCTCAAGGTGCTGGTGGGTGGCGTCCACGATGACAGCCTGACCCGCCTGCAGCGTCGTTTCGGCGAGATCGTTGAGGGCGTCATGGACCGTCGCCGAGATGTCCGGCCGGTAGGCATTGGCCGAGAGCCGCGCCGTCTCCTCCACGGCAAACAGGCGCTTCCGCTCAATGTCGCTGCGCAGGTGGAGTGCGCCTGGCGCTCGTCCGAGCGCGGGCGCGATGACGGCCGCCAGTGTGGTCTTACCCGTGCCGGACAAGCCACCGATCGCGATCAGCAATGGC
Organism: Rhodospirillales bacterium; assembly: GCA_025351925.1. Classification (GTDB taxonomy): domain Bacteria; phylum Pseudomonadota; class Alphaproteobacteria; order Acetobacterales; family Acetobacteraceae; genus CAHJXG01. The sequence continues at coordinate 8,305 of JANXVC010000073.1, forward strand.
TGCACGGGCACAAGGAATTGGACCGCAGCCTTGAAATACGCCAAAGCCTCGTCCCGAAGATGAGTCACCGTGGGGTCCAGGCGAAACAGCGCAGCGATGACCTTGGCCCGGATCGCCGCACGAAGGCTTAGGAAGAGCGGCAAGGCCGCGAGGCCCTCAATCTGCAACGGCTCGTCGTCGGAGAAGGCGAGGTAGCGATTGAAGAGGCGATTGGCGTTGGCGAGCAGGCCGCGCTCGCAGAGATCCATCAAAAGGAAGGCTAAGTCGTATAGGATGTCGCAAGTGGCGATCGTCTCGTCGAACTCGAGCGCGTCGAACAGAACTGGCGTGTTGTCAATCAGAACAAGATTGCCGAGGTGGAGGTCGCCGTGGCAATGACGGACCTGCGCTCGCTCGCCGCGGCGGAGCAAGAGCGGCTCGGCGTGGTCTAATGCTGCGCCGAGCGCTGCGCCAAACGCCGTAGCCTGTTTCGGGGGGAAAAGGTCTGCGGCGGCGGCGAGTTCATCGACTGTTTCCTGGAGCAGGCGACGCAAAACCCGCGTGGCTGGGAAGCCCTTGCTCAGTGGTGCCCGCCGATGCGCTGCGACGACGGCGTGCGCAAGCTTGTCGATCAGCTCCGTGCTCAAAACGCCTTTCGTCGCCAGGTGATCAAGGGTGGCGTTCTCGTCGAAGCGACGGAGGTGGACCGCCCATTCGACAACGTGGCCGTGACCGCCGAGGTGGAGAACGTCGCCGTCGCGGGTGATGGGCACGACGCCGAGATACAGTTCGGGAGCGTTGCCCCGGTTGACCACGATTTCCGTCTCACACACCGCATGCCGCTTTTCCAGCGTGGAAAAGTCCATGAAGGCGAAGCGGACCGCGCGTTTGACCTTGTAGACGTCCGGGCCGGCGAGGAACACGGCGGCGCCGTGGGTATCGATGCGGATCACCGGCTCCGTCCGCCCATACGTCTTGGGGTCCTGGAGGAGGGAGAAGACGGCACCCTGGTCTTGGCAGACGGACGGACTCATCGGCCTGATCCTGCTAATTGCGCTTGGGCAAGAAGCCCTTCACGCGGTTGGCGTTGCCAGCCGGACGACCCCCATAAGCGAAAGCGCGCCCAGTCGAAGCGAGATACCCCCGCGGTCAAGCATCACGTCGCACATTGGTGGCCTTTCCGCGTAGCCATCGTGTTGTCGGCGGCAAGCTGCCTTATCAATCGGGCCGTCGTGCGCCCAGGCTGAGGATGTAGTTGCCGATGTCGCCAATCTGCATATCGGTCAGCTTGAAGTCCGGTATGACCTCGTGCGAGGTGCTTAGGAAGGCTCGGACCGACATAGACGTCGTGGACGACATGGCCGCAATGCCTTGGAAGCTGGGGACGGCGTTGCTGGCCAAGAACTGCGTCTGCGGGCCGATCTGGTGGCAGCCGCTGCACCAAGCCGTGGCGAGCCGGTGGCCTTCGGCCGAGCCTCCATAAATCTGCGATCGTCCCGGGCCGGACGCGAGCAGGGCTATAAGAACCAAACCCGGGAGCAGAGCGAGACGGCGATGTCTCCATACTCCGGCAATGCAGAGCGGGAACCGCTGCAGAGTTTTCATGGATAGATGCGCTCCCAGAGGTTGATTTTAGTGTCGAGCCGGTCGTGCTCCGAAGTGCGGAAATCACCCCAAGAGACCACGCCGTCCACCACGGGAAGATGTCGAAATCCGCCGTCCTGCATCAGCCGCAGCGCGTCGATCGCTGGTTGGCCAGGCGGCATGGTAGCGGGCGACCGGGTCATGGCGGCTTCGAGCGGGCCATCTGCTGCGCAATCCTGCGCCAGTATGCGAACGGCGTCCCGTCCGGTGAAGATGCCGAGCAGATGGCCGTCTGCGTTTGTCACCATCACTGCGCCGGCCCGGCGTTCATGCATCTGCCGGCATGCCTCGGCGATTGTCGCATCCTCGCGCAAGTTGAGCGGCCGTTGATTGCGGACCATCTCAGACATCAGCCGGTCGCTCATCGTCTTCAACCTTTCCACCCGCCCTGCCGCTCGGACACTGGCCTGGCTCGCCTTATCGACGAGCATGGACATGCCCCGCGGCAAATGACTTTGATCAAGATCAAGGTCATTTGCCGCGGGGCTGTGAAGCTTCATCGCGCCTACCCCGCCGTGAAGCGCGGGTGCTCCGGGAGACAGCCATGAACGAATGTCAGTTTCACGCTATCGCCGCCGAGACAGTCAAATGACCCATCCTGGCACTTGGCTCGCCATCGTGGACGGGGAGCATGCGCGCTTTGTCATGCACGACGTCCACGGCTTTCACACCGTCCATAGCGAGGCGTCGAACACAGCCAGACAGCGGACAGCCGAACTGGTGAGCGACCGGCTCGGGCGCAGTTTCGAGAGCGTCGGTACTTTACGGCACGCGATTGCGCCACGCAGCGACCCACACACGCGGGAGAAGCAGCACTTCGCCGCGCTCATCGCGGCAGAGCTTAACACCGCGGCAGCGCAAAGCCATTTCGCTCGCCTGATCCTCGCCGGTCCGTCCCGCACCCTTCAAGCGGTCGAAGAAGCGCTTGATCCGGAAGTTCGGCGCAGGATTGAAGGCCGGGTCGCGAAGAGCCTGGCCAAGGTGACGGACCAGGATCTCGGGGACCACTTTCCAGCTTGGCCCTTGGTGCGGTGATCAAGGCGCTACAGTGTGGTGCGGCGCACGGTGCCTTGATCGAGGACTGCTCCGTTTATCGGCGGCCGAGATCGCGCAAACGGGCTTGGACGCTGCCTGTCAGAGGTTGATGTCGATCAAGGTGCTCCCGCTTCTTTTGAACTACGCGGAAAGAGAACGTCGAGTTGGAGATTTCCATGAACGCACGCGATGTCATGACGCGGCCCGCGACCACGCTGCGCGCGGACGCGTCGCTTGGGGAGGCTATCGAGTTAATGCTGGGGCGCGGTATCAGCGGCGTTCCGATTGTGGATCGGTATGGACGCTTGGTGGGTGTGTTGACGGAAGGTGATCTGCTTCGCCGGGTCGAGGTGGGGACCGACGACCGTCACCGCTCCGGCTGGTGGACTTTCCTGCGCGGCCGCGGCGTGAACGCCGGCGAGTACGTGCGCACCCATAGTCGCCGGGTCGAGGACCTGATGACCCGCAAAGCGATCACCGTGACCGAGGGCACGCCACTCGAGGAGGTCGTCGAGCTGATGGAGCGAAAGCGCATCAAGCGCCTTCCAGTGGTTCAGGGAGATGAAGTTGTCGGGATGGTCAGTCGCGCCGACCTGCTGCGCGCAATTGGCGCCGAACTCAGCTCCGTCGCGAGGAGCGGGGACGACGACGCCAAGACCCTGGGCCGGCTGCATGCGGAGCTGGACCAGCAGCCCTGGTTCACGGCGCGCGATGTGTCCATCTCAGTAAAGGACGGCATCGTCACGTTGGAAGGGATCGTCACCGACGAGCGTATGCGTGCAGCGCTTCGGGTGGCAGCAGAGAATGTGTCCGGAGCTATCAAGGTGGAAGACGAGATCGTTGTGCTTGAGCCAAACACAGGGTTGGTCAGCGCGGGCGTCTAACGCCCGGGCGGGCCGTCTGCTTCAGCTCCGCATCTCGGAGACGACGACCACGAGGTCGCTATCGCCGCTACAGCAGCCATGACCTACACGCCACTGAAATTAGCCGCGCACGGTCTTGCACACTAAAAACCCGCCAGGGTCATGTGCTCCGGACTAGGCTGGAGGCGGCAACGAACTGGGTTGTCTTTGAACACTGCGGTGCAGGAGCCGGCCGACGTCTTGCCGGCCGGGCCCGGGCCGCTACGGCTCTACGATGATCCGGTCCTCGACTTGTGTGACCCCTGGGGCGGCCCACACCGCGCCTTCCGCAGCCGAGCGCTCGGCCCAGGAGTTCACCGTACCGGACAGGGTCACCTTGCCGCCGTCGATGCCGACTGTGATGCGGTGGGCGTCGAAGGCTGCCGAGCGGTGCAGCGCGTCCTTGATCTTGCGATGCAGGTCCTGGGGCTCGGCTACCGGGTGGAGCCGGATGTGATTACTGACACCCACGACGCCGCCGAGCCGAAATGCCAAATTCTCGGCCCGGGCACGTTGGAATTGCCAGCGTACCTCGCC
>JANXVC010000088.1 GCA_025351925.1 Rhodospirillales bacterium
GCCTGCTTGGCGTCCAGTTCGCCCTGGTAGGCAAACGCCTCCCCCAGGCGCTTCTGGTAGCCGGCGACGCGGGTCTCCGCCTCGGCGATGCGCCGCCGATGCTCGGCCAGGTCCACCTCGAAGCGGTCGAGCAGGTACTCGAGCCGGCCGATCAGCCCCAGTGGCGTCAGGTCGTCCTCGAACTTCAGCTCCTGTTCGTAGCCCGTGCGGTCGAGCCACACGCTGAGCTGGTAGCCGGCGACGGCACTCCAGTGCCGGCCCTCGGCCTTCACCTCGAAGCCGCCGAGACGAGCCAGCGTCCACTGCCCGGTCTCGTGCTCCTTCGCCAGGATACGGACGCGGCTCAGCAGCGAGGCGCCGGCCAGGCGGCGCTCGGCCGTCTGCCTGCCGTTCACCTCCATGGTGAACAGGTCGCCGCGCGTCGGCGTGCGCCGCACGAGGTCCGCCTCGATCTGCCCGCAGCGCGTGCGCGACGACGCGGTCTGGGCGTGCGACTCCGCCAGGGTGCGCCGCACCGCCTGCTGGTCGTCGAAGTGCGCGGCGCGCAGCCGGCGCAACCGCGCGATCTCCATGTCGAGCCCGGCCTTTTGCATCAGGCGCGGGTCGCCCGACGCCAGCGCCTTGGCCATGGCAAACTGGTTGGCCTGCGATCCCACGTCCTCCAGCCGGCGGATCGAGCGGTCGCCCGAGAGTGCGGCGGCGATGAAGCGCGCCTTGCGTTCCAGCAGCTGCCACTGCGTGGCGTCCACGCTGCCGAGCGTCGCGTAGGCATACAGAGCGATCTCGTCGTTCTGGTTGCCCTGGCGCTCGATGCGGCCCTCGCGCTGCTCGATGGCGCTCGGCAGCCACGGCACATCCAGATGGTGCAGCGCGACCAGGCGTTGCTGCGCGTTGACGCCGGTGCCCATGGTCTCGCTGGAGCCGATCAGCACCCGCACCTTGCCGCCGTTCACGTCGCCGAACAGCCGCTGCTTCAGCGCGCTCTTCTTGAAGTCCTGCATGAAGGCGATCTCGGCCGCCGGCACGCCGAGGCGCACCAGCTCCTGCTTGATCCAGCGGTAGGCCGAGAAGCCCCGTGACGCCTCGACGGCCAGCGTGCCCAAGTCCGAGAACACCATCTGCGCGGCTCCCGGCAGCGGGTAGGGCTCGCCGCCCGGCTGCACGTAGCGCCGTTCCGATGTCTCCGCCCAGATGCGGTGCACGTTGGCAACCAGCTTGTTCAGCTTGTTGCCCGGCTCGTTGCCCACGCCCGGCATCACGAAGCGCAGGTCGATCGCGGCGTGCCGGCCGTCGGTGATGACCGAGAGCAGGATGTCGTCGCCGGGCTCGGGCGGGCGTTTGCGCTTCTCGATCTCGGCGATGCGCTCGGCAAGCACACTCTGGTAGTCGCGGAACGCGTTGCTCGCCGGGGCCGTGACGATCTGGCGCTTGCCGGCTTGCACCGCGGGCAGTTTCAGGTAGGCGCGCAGGTCGTCCTTGAGCGCCACGTCGGCGAAGGTTCGGAACATCGCGATCAGCTCGGGGACGTTGACGAACTCGGCGAAGCGCGTCACCGGCTTGTAGCGGCCGGAGGGCTGCAGCTCCAGCTCGGTGCGGGTGTCGCCGAACAGGCTGGCCCAAGCGTCGAACTGGTGGATGCCGCGCTCCTCCAGAGCGTCCGGCTGCATGTAGCGGGACAGCGTGAAAAGTTCGCCCAAGGTGTTGGTGATCGGTGTGCCTGACGCCAGGATCAGCGGGCGGGCCGGGTTGCCCTGCGCGACGAAGCGCGATTTCACGTAGAGGTCCCAGGCGCGCTGCGAGCCGTTGGGATCGACGCCCTTCAGGCCGCTCATGTTGGTGACGAAACTCAGCTTACGGAATTCCTGCGCCTCGTCGACGATGATCTGGTCGACGCCGATCTCGCCGATGGTCAGCATGTCGTCCTTGGCGGTGGCCAGCGCCTCCAGCTTGGCCAGCATCATCTCCTTCGCGCGCTCGATGCGCTTGCGGGTCAGGCGGTCCTCGCCGTCCACCTGCAACAGCAGCGCCTCGTAGGCGCGGATCTGCTCCGAGATCATGTCCTGCTCGAACCAGGCCGGGGCTGCGATGAACTTGAACGCCGAGTGCGTCAGGATGATGCAGTCCCAGTTCGACGTCGCCGCGCGCGCCAGGAAGCGGGCGCGCTTGTCCTTGGCGAAGTTCTGCTCGTCGGCCACCAGGATGCGGGCGTTCGGGTAGAGCAGCAGGAACTCGCGCGACGCCTGCGCCAGGCAGTGCCCCGGCACCGCCATCAGCGCCTTGCCGATCAGGCCGAGGCGCTTCTGCTCCATGACGGCCGCCGCCATGCTGAACGTCTTGCCCGCCCCGACCGCGTGGGCGATGTAGGTGCCGCCGGCCGAGATGATGCGCCAGATCACGCGCATCTGGTGCGGGCGCAGGCTGATGGCGTGGCTGGCGCCCGGCAGCTGCAGGTGCGAGCCGTCGAAGGCGCGCGGCACCAGGTTGTTGTATTTGTCATTGAAGATGCGGGAGATGCGGTCGGCGCGGTCCGGGTCGGTCCACACCCAGCGTTCGAACGCCTGCTTGAGCCGCGCCAGCTTCTCCTTGGCCGCCTCGGTCTCCTTCTCGTTCAGCACCCGCGTCTCGGCGCCGCCCACGATCACGGTGTCGTAGATCTGCGGCAGCGAGCTGTTCAGCGCGTCTGACAGCAGCAGCCCGGCGTTGCGGCGCACCGTGCCCCATTCCGAGGTGGCCGCAGCCACGCCGTCGTAGCGGCTGAGGTCGAGCGACCACGCCGCCACCTGCACGGTGTGGCGCACCTTGGTGCGCACGCCGATCACCTCGACCGAGAACGCCTCCACCACGTCGGTGGGGATCCACGGCCCGCCGAGCCGCGCGCTGATGTCGGACGGCTTCAGGTCCTCGGGCTGCACGCGCTGCAAGGCTGTGACGTTGCGATCGAAGCGCGGGTCGAGCGCTGCCGATGCCTCGGCCGCGGCCAGCTTGGTGCGCACCGGGCCGGACAGGTAGGCGTCGGCGGTCTCCCATTGCCCGGTGTCGCCGATGCTGAGCGCAGGGTTGAGGAACACCGCCTCCCCCAGCTCGGCCACCACCTCAGCGCGGCTGCGGCCGAGCAGCTCGGCCACGCGGTCGAGATCGACGTGGCCCACCTCGTGCAGCGTCACCGCCAGCGCGTCGGCGGCGGTGACGACCAAGGGGGCGGCCGGGGGGTGGATCACCCGCTCGGTGAAGATCGGCCCCTGCTTGGCCATGCCGCTGTCCTCGTCGTAGTGCTCGATCGACGACACCAGCCAGCAGTCCGGGTCGTCGAGGAACGGCTGCAGGTTGGGCCGGCGCACCGTCTCGCGCTCCTCGCCGGTCTTCGGGTCGGTCGTGCTGGACACGCTGGTCAGGTTGAGCGGGCCGAAGTTGCGCTTGAACGTCGTGTAGGCCACGCGCAGCCGCACCTGGGCCGCCGCCCACGGCTCGTTCGCCTCCTGGGCGCGCAGCACGGCGCGCAGCCAGTCGCGCACCGGGATCAGCGCGCGCAGGATGCGCGCGTGCTTGGCCGGGATCCCCTCGCCGTCCTTGCCGCTGCGCACGGCAACCGGGACCGGTGCGCCGTCCACCACCTGCACGAGCTGGCTGTCGAGCACGAGGTAGCTGCCCTCCTTGACCGTGGCGCCCTCGGCGGCGGTGCCGACCACGAGGCGGCTCGTGGCTGTGCGGGGAGCGACCGGGAGTTCCGGGGTGATATGGATGTCGGTCCCGCACGTGTTCAGCAGAAACGCCAGCCTTTGCGCCAGCTCGTCCCCTGCCTCGCCGCGGCAGGTGTAGACCGGGCCGAACGGCCCGCTGGTGCGGCCGTGCGTGCCCAGCACCATCAGCGGATTGTCGGTGAAGTAGCGGTTCACATACAGGGCCTTCTCCCCGTCCTCCTCGGGGACCACCTCCATCAGGCTGTCCCATTCGCTCGCGTTTGCAGGCGTGCCGGGCATACGCCTCTGGAACATCAGCACGTCCACCACGACCTCGGTGCCGGACGCGGCGAGCATGCTGGCCTGCGGCAGCCGCACCGCGCCGAGCAGGTCGGCCATGCCGGCGATGTAGGCACGCGCCGTCTGGTCAGACTTGTCCAAGGTGTAGCGGCTGGTGACGAAGGCGGCCAAGCCGCCCGGCTTCAGCCGCTCGATCGAGCGCGCGATGAAGTAGTCGTGCAAGCTGAGGCCCAGCTTGCCCGCGGGGTCGCCGGCCCGCACCGTGCGGTCGCTGAACGGCGGGTTGCCGATCACGAGCTCGAACGTTTCGGCGATGCGCGCCTTGGTGAAGTCCTCGTTGCGCACCCAGGCGTCAGGGTGCAGCAGCGTGGCGATCCGTGCCGTGCACGGGTCCATCTCGACTGCGGTGACACTCGTCTTGCCCACCAGGCTGTCCGGCATCAACGCCAGGAACAACCCGGTGCCGCAGCCCGGCTCCAGCACCGTGCCGCCGGCAAAGCCCATCCGCGTCACCGCGCCCCAGATGGCACGCACGATGTATTCGGGAGTGTAATGAGCGTATTGCGTGGCCCGCGCGAGCCCGGCCATCTGCTCGGGCGTCACCAGCTGCTCCAGCTCGGTGCCCAGATCCTCCCAGCCTGGCCGGAACGCCTCGCCGGGTCGGCGGAACAGGCTTTGGGCCAGCTCGGACGCGCCGAAGCCCGTGAAGCGCGACAGCACCTCCTGCTCGTCCGCCGTGGCATGGCGGTCCTCGCCCGCGATGGCGTGCGCCAGGCGGATCGCCGCCACGTTATCGACTGCCCTCGCCTTCCAGCCGTGCGCCAGGGCGCGGTCGCCGGACAGCCGCCAGTTGCGTGCCGGAACGCGCGCTGCCGCCGGCGCCGCGGGCGGCGTGTCGTCGTCGTCCCCCTCCGGCTCGCGATAGCGCAACCCTCCCATGGGCGCACTGAGGGTGAGGCCGCCGGACAGGGCGGTGTTGTCGAACAGCGACAGCGTGAACTGGGACGTGTCGGGCTTGCTGGGCATCGTGGGTTCCTTTTGGACAAGCGCCAAGAGCCCGGCTGCCTCGCGCAAATCGCTGTGCGATTTCGCTGGGGCAGACGGGTTGTGGCATTGAGGTGAGTGTTGGGAGGGGGGGGCCGGCCCGCGTGCGGAGCCAGCCCGGCAGTCAGGCGGTCAAGCGGTTAGGCGGTCAGGTCGTGCGGGTCAGTTCGCGCTTGAGGTATTGGTCGAGGCTGCGGCCGTCCGGGCGGTCGCGGGCACTCCTGGCCGGGACGTAGGCCGCCTCGGCGTGCTCGGCGCAATACGGCTTGCCGGGCTTTGCTGCAGCCTCGCAGGTACGGTAGCTGCGCGTGCCGGGCTCGCCGATCGGCCAGCAGCAGGGATCGCGGCTGACCCGGCGGACGAAGACCGGC
>JANXVC010000158.1 GCA_025351925.1 Rhodospirillales bacterium
CGCTCCAAGTGGGGCGCTGACCTGTTTGCGGGCGTGCGCTCGGTCATCGGCACCGCCGCACGCCGCGGCATGGACGCCTACCAGGCTATCCAACAAACCCTGCGCGCCCAAACTGCCACCTACCCGGGTTGAGCAGAGACCGTTCCCGTGCCATCGCCCGCATTGTTGAAGACGTAGTTGTTCCCGGCTTTTGCCTTGATGAACTGAGCGAACGTGACCGGGTCAGCGCTGGCGGTGCCAGCTTGGGTGAAGGCCAGTATGGTCCCGACCAGAGTTGCTAGGATACCTGTTCTCATGTCGCACTCCCAAACAGCCTGAGACGCTGAACCCAGTGTCCGCGTCGTTTCCGTCACGCAGGATGTTTCAAAACCAGAAGTGTTGCTTATTCATACTGTTTCAACATAAGGTTGTTCAACATGTGGCTGATTCGTCTGATGAGGTGTGGTCCATGTTAACCACGGCCCTCCAGTCCGATAGTATGCGGTTATGGAGAGCAGGCGTCACACCCTGATGCGCTCGACCTCATCGAGGCTCATCTCGTCGCGGCGTCGGTCGTAGAGCTGCGTCGTGCGGGTACTGGCGTGGTTCGCCATGGCAGCGGCCTTCTCCAGCGTACCGCCGTTCTTCAGGTAGGCGGTGATCCCCGTCGCCCGGAAGCTGTGGTTGCCCACCTTGGTCGCGATGCCGGCCGCGGCGGCACGGCGACCGATCATCGCGTAGGCGTTCGCCTGAGGCAGCGGCGTGCGGGTGAGCCGCACGGTGCCGCGCCCGATCGTGCGGAACAGCGGCCCCTTGCCGTCCTCCATGATGCCGGCCTGCTCCAGGTAGGCGGTCAGATACTCCTCCAGGCTGTGGTGGCAGGGCATGGCGTGCGCCTTGCCGCCCTTCTCGCGCAGCCGCACCCACAGCCGGCGGTTCTGCACGAACACGTCCTCCACCCTCATGGCGAGTGCGGCGCCGATCCGCGCGAAGCTGAACACCATGAGCGCGATTAGTGCCCGGTCGCGCAGGCCGGCGTGGGTGGTGACGTCGATTACGTCGAGCAACGCCCGCGCCTCCGCCGGCTCCAGCACCGGCGTCTTGCCCTGCCGTACGACATGGGACGGGCCGCGCACCGAAGCGGCCGGGTTGGTCGGGATTACCTGGCCCATGACCAGCCAGTCGAACAGGTGGCGGATGGCGGCCAAGCCCAGCTTCGCCGTGGGCGCCGCGCGCTCGCGCGTCTGCAGCTCAATCCAGGCGGCGACGTGAAGCGGCTGGACGGCGGTGATCGACGGCACCCCGGCGTCCCCGCACCAGCGCAAGAAGTCGCCGACGGCGTGCCCGTAGGCACGACGCGTGTGCGGGTTGCGGATGGTGGAGGCGAAGAACTCCAGAAAGCGAAGCTGCGCCTTCGCACCGGCTGCGGCGACCAGCGCCGGCATGGTATGTGTCGAGAACGCTTCGGGAGTGCCTGCGGTATTCGGGACCACCGCGGGAAGCTGGCTGGTCATCGACGCGGCCGCACGATGCTGCCTGGCGGCGCTCCGCCCAGCCGATGGGTTTGCTGGTAGGCGGCGGCCAGGGCCTGCCGGTCGGGACCCGCCGGGCCGCACATGACGTTCCGCTCGACTTCCCGGGCACGCCCGGCGGCCAGGTTCCAAGGGCCGTCGTCGGTCATCGGACCCTCGACCGTGAACACGTGCCGGTCTTGGTCGGCGACGATCAGGAAAAACGGCGCGGTCGGAGGCGGGTCGGACATGCAATCAGAATAGCAGATGCCCATATCCGATAAGGGACATCATCATATATAGTCAAAATAGAATTCTGGAATGTGTCGGCTTCTCTGCAGCCGCTTACGACAGGCAGAACAAAAACCCTCGACGAATGAGAGCAATTTTTACCCAAAGATTTTAACGCAATCCTTTGTAATTCAATCAAGCGGCTGTTTCCAATTGCTGTGTCAGACACGTGAACCAACGAACGACTTCTGATGCAGGTTTTGGCCGATCGAAGTAGTAGCCTTGGGCCTGGGTACATCCCGCCTTCCGTACCTGATCGAGTTGTTCCAGAGTCTCAACTCCCTCTGCCGTCGTAGCCATTCCTAGCTTTTGCGCGAGTTGAGCGACGGAGTGAACGATCGCCAGACAGTCAGGCCGACGGTCCATTTCACGAACAAAAGACTGGTCTATCTTGATTTTGTCGAACGGGAAGCTACGAAGATAGCTTAGCGATGAGTAGCCGGTTCCGAAATCGTCGAGCGCAATTTCAACTCCGAGGTCACGAAGCTCGTGGAGCGTTGCTAGGACTTTGTCGTTGTCTTTGAGAAGTGCCGACTCAGTAATTTCAAGTTCGAGGCGTCGCGGCGATAGCCCTGATGCGTCAAGAGAGGAGCGGACTGTGTGCACCAAGTCGCTGCTTCGAAACTGGAGTGGTGACAAGTTCACTGCTACCATGACGTCCGCAGGCCACGTTACGGCGTCGTGGCAGGCCTGTCTCAGCACCCACTCCCCAATCCTGGCGATCAAGCCTATTTCTTCCGCAATCGGTATAAACTGGGCCGGCGAAATCATGCCCAGCGATGGGTGGCGCCACCGTAGAAGTGCCTCGAAACCGGACACCTTGTTTGTCTCGAGGTTGAACAAGGGTTGATAGAACAAGATCAGCTCGTGCTTGTCGATTGCCTCAAGTAGGTCCAACTCCATTGCCCGACGTGCTTGCAACTGCACGTCCATCTCGGCCTCGAAGAGGCAGTATGTCCCGCGCCCCTCCTCCTTTGCCTTATAAAGTGCTATATCAGCGTTTTTAAGCAGATGGTTCACGTCCTTCCTGTCACCCGTTGCGATCGCGATTCCGACGCTTGCGCCAATGACGACGCGTGTCCCGTCAATGTCGTAAGGAGTACGGAGAGTTTTGACCAAACGCCGTGCCAACCCTTCTGCGTACTCTGGCTGGCACGCGGACGATTGCAGGATTGCGAATTCATCTCCGCCTAGGCGCGCCACAACGTCTCCGCCGCGCACGCATTCAAGAAGCCGTTGTGCGACCTGCTTCAGTAACTGATCTCCCGCGGGATGTCCAAGGCTATCGTTGACGTCTTTGAAGTGATCCAGGTCGATGCAGAGCACCGCTGCACCCCCGTCCTCTTGTCTCATGCCTTTTAGTAGTTGCTCAAGCTTGTCCTCAAAAAGGAGGCGGTTGGGAAGACAGGTGAGCGCGTCGTGGTGCGCCATAAAATGGATGCGTGCCTCTGCCTGGCGACGTTCGGAGATGTCCTCGTATGTTGCGACCCAGCCGTTCCCGGGCATGGGCCGATGGGAAACGGCGATTGCGTGCCCATCCGCATTTTCCTGGAAGAAGCTGCCTGTGCGTCCGGCCGTGATCAGTTCCCGTTGTTTCTCGCAGATTGCCTCGATCACGTCTCGTTCATAACGGCTCATTGCGGCGGCATTATAGAACACCTCCTCGATCAGTGCCCCTGGCTGGACCATGTTCGCTGGAAGTTCGAACAACTCGAGGAACCGGCTGTTACACACGATGATCCTTTGCTGTTGATCAACCATGCAGAGCGCCTGTGACATGTTGTTAAGCGCGATATCAAATCGCGCGTTCTGCGTGTCAAGAGTGCGGTCGCTCTCCAAAAGGCTCTGCACCAACATATTGACCTCGGCGTGGGCTCGCGCGAGCAGCCTATTGTGTAAGGTAACGACTCCAAGAAGTCCAAAGCCGCACACGGTCAGCCCTGCAATAATTGACGAAAATATTGTATGCAAACGGCTGAGCTGCGCTTGATCGCGTACTACGAGGTCAGCGTCGTGAGAATTTGCTGCCACGGCGAGCCTCACGAGCTGTGGCCCAAGAGGGGATACCAAACTAAGCAACTGGCTCACGGTAGTGCCGTGCCCAAGATCATCAATTAATGGCTGTGCCTCCTCAACCATGGAGCGTAGCCGTGCGACAGTGACTCCTAGATCGGCATGTTCTCGGATGAAGTCTCCGACTTCGCTATTATCGAGAAGGCTGATCCGATTCCTTACGATATCAAGTCTGAGTTGGACTTGGTCCTGGTCGACGCCGCTTCCGCCCACGGTCGACTCTACAATTGCCGCTTCAAGACGCGTGACTTCGACCGGGGCAAGGCTCGCGACAAAGGTTAGATTGTAGCGTGACACCTGCTTTAGCGCATTCTGTCGCTGCGCGATGAAGTATGATGTGACGGCACTGGCAATAACGAGAAGGCAGGTCACGCCCGCAAGGAAAACCTTGATGCGCTTCACAGTAAAGTAAGGAAGCCGACCTTGCAGACCAGAAACCACCCTTGCTAAGGCCAAAGCTGGGGAGCTCACGGCGATAATCGACCGTGTTGCCCTATTATAGTCAGCCTGGGTTTGTCTCTCAGTATCATCCAAGCTTGAGACCGCTTCAATTCTGGACATCAAAAACCTGGCTTACGCCGCATCCCATATTGTGGTCGCGATACCGGCCGCGATGGAGCACGTCTCCTATCGACTTTATGGCTACTGAACAACAAGCTGAGCGAGCTGCCAGGCTGAGCGATTATAGAACTTCTGAGCTTGCAGTTCGGGAGAGCTGTCGAACGGGTAGACAATGAAGAGCGGGCCCTTGTCACGGACAGGCATATAGGCGCCGTCTCGTTTAAGCGCGAGCAACACGTCGTACTGCTCGAAGTCTGCAATCGGGATCTCAGTCGTGTAGTCGTTCAGCGCGATCGCAACAACGCGTTCACCAGAGGCCTCGACAGCGCGCAGCAGCGTGCGCATGGGAACACCATCAAAGCGCGTTGTTCCCTTATACCAGGGCGTGCTTGTGACGAGACTTCGCGTGCCGAGAGCTTCCAGCATCGGCCGATCGAACTGAGCTACATTCCTCTCATTGTGTATGCCAATACGCCCGGAAATTGTAAGAACCGGCTTTTCAGTGGGTGTGGGCAGGCCACCCGCAAGCGCCGAGCGCGTGGCGAGCCCAGATGCAAAAAGGGCGCTGAATGAGCGACGAGAGAGAAGCCTATTCACGGCAACCTGCCTTCACGTTACGCGGCGCGCTCAAGGGTCGCGCATTCACGTAGAAACTCGTCCTTGAGCCCCGGTTCGGCGGCGAGAGCACCGAAGTAGGCGTTCGTCACCATGCGACTTCGATGGCTTGCGTGCACACCGCGGTGGGTCTTGCACATATGCACCGCACTTATACGCACAGCCAGGCCGCGTGGCGCCGTAGTGTCCATGATATGGCGGCCGATCTGCTGCACCAGTTCCTCTTGGATTTGCAGGCGGGCGGCAAAGTGGTCAACGATACGATCGTATTTAGAAAGGCCGATGATCCGGCCATCTGCGGCGGGCAGAATGCCGATGCACGCATGTCCGTAAATCGGCATCAAATGGTGCGCGCAGGTTGACCGCACGGCGATCGGCCCGGTGATGATCAGGTGCTCGAAGTTTTGGGCATTTTCGAACGCGGTGATTACCGGCGGGGCAGAAAAGCGGCCAGCCATCGCTTCGTCTACAAGCATGCGTGCCACACGTCCTGGCGTATCCCGTGTGTTGTGATCACAGCGATGATCCACTTGCAGGATATCGAGCAACTCCTCGAACTTGCGAGTAGCGGCCGCGATCATGCCGGTACGCTCCTCGCTCGTGAGGGGCTCATCCAGAGCCTCGTTGGAGCGCCGCGGCGGGCGCAGGCGGTGCAAGCTAAGGCTCATGGCAAAAGTCCTGTGTGGGAATGCGCAACGCGCTTAATGCCGGCCGGAGTAGGCGCAGCCCTCGGAGATGCCTGGCTGGCCCCGCCGGACCGCTACGTGTTCCAGCCCTTCGAGCCGATTGTTCAGTCGGTGCCAAATCCAGCGGGCCAGGTTTTCGAGCGTCGGCACAGACAGGCCCTCAATATCGTTGAGATAGCGATGGTCCAGCTCACGCCGTACCGCGTCGATCACTGGCTCGATCTCGTCAAGGTTGTGGGTCCATCCAAAGATTGGGTCGGGCTTCCCGCTCAGAGCAACTTCTACCCGGAACGAATGTCCGTGCAGTTCGGAATGCGGAGGGGTCTGATGGGCGGCCTCAAACCCAAACTCTTTCAATGTTTGCTGTATCACTTTACTTTACTCACTCATTTGCCTGGGATCACCAAGCCTGTGACCAATTACACTATCGCCCCAATTACCATAAAAACGCAAATACCCCAAGAATTTGTTGCAATTATTATTTTACCTTTTGATAAATATCTTCAAGTAAAGTTTGGAACTTGCAGCGGGTTTGAGTGGGCAGCTTTTTCGGTGAGCTGAGCGCCATCTCTATCGGTGACCTACAGTCGTTGTCGGAGCAAGTTTGAAATGTCATTGGGGCTGCAAAGTAGAGATGTCATTGGGTCCAGTGCTGCGACCGTTGCATGACGGCGCACCAGGCGCTTCCAGGTTGTTCGGCGGCCTTGCCCGTCCAGCCGCTCCCCGCCGTTGGTTGACCGGGTAAGCCTCCTGCCGGGCCTTTACCCAGGCCAGCGCCTCGCCAAGTCGCTTGCTGTCCACGATCGCCCCTGGCGTCACCACGGCGATCTTGTCCAGCACCCTGAACGGCAGGTCGGCGCCTGCATGACGCACCGCGAAGCGGCCGTCCGGGTAGTTCACCACCTCGACCTGCTTGCGGGCCAAGGCACGGGTCTGCTGCGTGGGCTCCAGGATCAGCATCATGCGGTCGTAGTGCAGCGTCAGGTTGGTCGAGACCACGCGAACCTCCCGCCATGCCAGCACCTCGTCTAGCACGTCACCCGACGGCGCCGGCCGGTGCAGGTCCTTGGCGTTGGCAGGGAGCCGGGCAAACCGTCCGTTGTAGACCTCAATAAAGCCTGGCAGCCAGCCATTCGCCGCCTGCATCGTGCTGATACCCGCCAGGCGCATTTCCTTGACCAACCGGTCCTGCAGCGTGCCGAACGCCCGCTCAACCCGGCCCTTGGCCTGCTGACTGTCGGCACAGATGATGTCGATGTTCAACGCGCACAAACCGCGGCCGAACTGGGTGATCGCCTCGTCCGCCGCAGTCTTGCGGTTGACCCGGAATATGCCGTGCTTGTCGGAGTAGAATGCGACCGGCTTGCCGTGCATCTCCAGGTAGGACTGCGTCGCAGCAAAATACGAGAACGCCGACTCGCTCGCCACGAAACGCAACAGCATGAGCCGGCTCGTCGCATCGTCCACAAAAGCCAGCAAAGTGCAGGTCGGCCCGCGGTCCTCGAACCAGGCGTGCTCGGAGCCGTCAATCTGCACCAATTCGCCCAGGCAGTCGCGCCGACGCCGCGGCTGGTGCGGCGAGGGCAGGCGATGCCGCCGATCCGTCCAGATCCCGTCGGCAATCATCCATTGGCGCAGCGTCTCGCGTGACACCGTGCAGCCATGCAACTCAGCCAGCTTCTCGGCCGCAAGCGTCGGCCCGAAATCGCAGTAGCGCTCGCGCACCAACGTCAACGCGAGCTGCCGCACCTCGTCCGGCATTTGCCGGTTGCTCGGCCGGCCGCGGCGCTTGGACACTAAACTTGCCGCACCACCGTCCCGTAAGCCCCGCAACAGACGGAACACCTGCCGCCGGCTCAGCCCCGTCAACGTGCAAACGTCAGCAACGCGAAGCCGGCCAGATTGCACGCCAAGTAGCACCTCAAGACGGTCGAACTCCCGCTTGCTCATCGAAACCATCACCATGCTGCTCTCCCGGCCACAGAACCGAGGAGGGTGCCATCTCTAATACCACTTCCCGCTGATTAGTACGCATTCGCCCAGTCGCGCATTCCGATCGACATGACGGTCCATGGCCGCGCAGCGAGTTTGTTCCACGCGTCCGCGCAATGGTCGACGATATCGTCGTAGGCTTCGAAAATGCGG
>JANXVC010000163.1 GCA_025351925.1 Rhodospirillales bacterium
CCGCATTTTCGAAGCCTACGACGATATCGTCGACCATTGCGCGGACGCGTGGAACAAACTCGCTGCGCGGCCATGGACCGTCATGTCGATCGGAATGCGCGACTGGGCGAATGCGTACTAATCAGCGGGAAGTGGTATAAGATGGACGCGGCGAAGCGTGCGGGAACTCTAGAATTGGTCCTGGAGGCCTTCGAGCCCGAGCCCTTGCCGGTCTCCATCGTCTACTCGCCGCGCAAGCCAATCCCACTGAAACTCCGTGCCTTCCTCGACTGGATGACGCCGCGCCTCAAAGCCCGGCTCGCATTTGGTGACGATGACAATTGACGGGCGCTTTATCGGGCTGTCTGAGCCGATAGACGGTTAATCAGTCGCGATTGTCACCGGCGCATTGTCGGTCGCGAGGAAGACCGACGTTGGGATATACCTCAGCAAGGCATCACCACGAGACACTTTCCGCGTCTCGTATGGGTTGTCTCCAAGGCTTCCAAGACGGCAGCGTGAGTTGGTCTAAAACCTAGCGAGACGAAGTGGCGCCCTTGACCGTTCGGCGGGTTCAGGCTGGTAGCTGCTACATTCCAAGATGGGCACCAAACAAGCATACAATGTCGGCGAACGCTTCCCGCGTTTCGAATGCATCAACGTTGCCGATGCATTGGAGATACGACTGGTCCACATACACGTTCAGCTCGTCGTCAATCCCGGCGCGCCTGATGATGCAGCCTGGATGCCAGCATCTCGACGGCCTGCAAGCAAATCTGAGTGGAGACGTTCAAGCGCTGGGCGGAGAGCTGCCGCTGCTTCCAGTAGCTCCAGCACGTTGACCCGCCGCTTGCCGGGCTTGGACACGACCCAGAGCTTGGGCGTCTCGTAGACGACCGCTCCGGGAATTGCAGCGGCCAGCGCGTCCGCAAAACCTTTGAACGCGTGCTTCGCGCCGCCAATGCTCCACGGTATCTCGACCAGGCCGTCACGCTGGACACCCAGAAGACCCAGCATGGCGCCGCCGACCGTCATGCGGACGATCAGGACCTCGTTCAGGCTCCAGCTCACGTCTAGGTCGGAACGTGCACGTCAAATAGCCCACCGCAAACGGCGCCACGAGGATCAGCAGGGACGGCTTCAGCGCGTCCGGCAGCGGCGGCTCGAACAGCAGGCGCGAGAAGATCAGGGTGAACAGCGGCACCGCGAAAAACAGACCGACGGCGAGGGCGAACACCATCAGCCCATGCGACTGCGGAAACCAAGCGGCGGCAGCGCGAGCGGCACATCGAGCAATCCGACGACCGGGATGATCCAGGCCGGCGTTGCATGGGCAGCCTGCTGCCGATCGCTCATCCAGCGGCTGACCATGAGCCAGGCGAAGACGAATATGCCAGCGGCTCCGACCGCCCAGAGCGACTGGGCGAAACGGTGAGCATAGGGTTCCAGCACGATCGGCAGCAGCAGCAGGCTGATAAGGACCGTGCCGAACAGGTTGCCCGCGATCGGGTGGCGGAACTCCTCACGGACAGCGCCGAACGCGGTGACCAGCTTGACCGCATAGCCCGCCACGACCAGCACGAAGACGGCCACCGCCACAGCGGCAATCGCCAGGGCGACCCACTCCGGCGCGCCATAGCGTGCATGGGCGAGCCGCCAGGCCACCGATAGGCCCGTCAGGCCCATCACCGCGCCGAACAGCCCGACCGGCAGATACTCGAACACGGGCCGCCCGGGCGCCACGAGAGCCAGGGACTCGCTCATCGCCTCACCCGAGGAGTTCTGCGCATGCCATCGCAGTCGGACGATGGTCGCATTCAACTCGCCAGGCGGTCGATGACGAGGCCAAGGAGTGCGCGCAGACGCGCGAGGTGCCGCATGTCCCGGTGATAGCCGACCCAGGTATCCCGGCCCGGCGGCGGCTCCCCGAGATCCACGCGCTCCACTGCCGGCAGCGAGTCTCCCAACCACTGCGGCAGCACGGCCGCTCCGGCGCCCAGGGCGCACATCCGGCCCTGGACGTCGCGGTCATTGCTTCTGGAGACGATATGCGACCGGGGCAGCATGCGCTTAAGCCATACGGCGTCGGCTAGCCCGTCATGGGCGATATCCATGGTGACCAGCGGCGTCCCCGTCCCGTCGCCGGCGCGGGGATGGACCGTCCCGGTTTTGACATACACGGCGTAGGGCATGTGCATCAGCCGGCGCGACACCGCTTCCGGTTCATCGAACGGCCGGGTCTTGAACACCATGTCCGCCTCGCGCCGCGACAGGCTGTAGTGCCGAGCGCTGGTGATGAGCTCGACCACAATGCGGGGCTGCATCGTTGCGAACTCCGCGATGACAGGGGTGAGCACCAGGGCGCCGAACCAGTCCGAACTGGAGATCCGCAGCATACCGTCGAAATGATGGTCTTGCCCGGCCATCTCGCGCTCCAGCGCGCGCGCCTCCTCCTCCATGCGCTCGGCGTGCGCCAGGACGGCTGCGCCCTCATTGGTCAGGACGAAACCCTCGCTTGTTCGCTGGAACAGCGTCTGCCCGACATCCCGCTCCAATGCTCGCAGTCGGCGGCCCATCGTCGGCTGGCTTTGGCCATTGGCGCGTGCGGCAGCGGCAAGCGTGCCTTCCCGTGCGATGGCGAGGAAGACGCAGAGGTCGCTCCATTGCATCGGCGTCTCCTCATCCTGCCGTTCATTTCTGAATGGGAACCGTGCGCGCTTGTCGATATCTAAACAAGCGCGGCGCGCCCAGCTTCCCGTGACACGAGGAGAGCTGGATATGGCCAACGTATCGATGCAGGCGGCGGTGCTGGAGACTTTCGGAGGCGCCTTCCGAGTGACCACCGTGGCCCGGCCGTCGCCGCTGCCTGACCAGGTGCTAGTGCGGATCGCGGCGAGCGCGGTCAACCCGCTCGACTTGAAGATCCACGCTGGCGAGGCCGCCCATGCGCGTCATCCTCTTCCCGCGATCCTCGGCATCGACATGGCCGGGACGGTTGCGGCAACCGGCCCCGGCGTGACCGGGTTCCGCCGCGGCGACGAAGTGTATGGCATGACCGGCGGTGTCGGCGGCGTGCAAGGTTCGCTGGCCGAATACGCTGCGGTCGACGCAAGGCTGCTGGCGATCAAGCCAACAATGCTGTCGATGCGCGAGACAGCTACCCTCCCGCTGGCCTTCATCACTGCGTGGGAGGGGCTGGTGGACCGCGCCGGGATCAAGCCGGATCAATCCGTGCTTATCCAGGGCGGAGCAGGAGCCGTCGGCCACATCGCTATCCAGATCGCCTTGGCGTTCGGCGCCCGAGCCTATGCGACTGGGTCCGCGCGCGACCGGGCGTTGATCGAACGGCTCGGCGCAATCTGGATCGACCGCAACACGGAGGTCGAGGCGTATGTGTCGGAGCAGACGGACGGCCGCGGCTTCGAAATCGTCTACGACACGGTCGGCGGCGCGGTCCTGGACGCTTCGTTCAGCGCCGTCCGCAAGTTTGGCCATGTGGTGAGCGCCCTCGGCTGGGGGACCCACGCCTTGGCGCCGCTCTCGTTCCGGGCCGCGACCTACTCCGGCGTCTTCACCCTGCTGCCGCTGCTGACGGGCGAAGGCCGGGCCCACCACGGCGAGATCCTGCGCGAGGCGACCCGTCTCGCCGAGGCGGGCCGGCTCGCGCCCAAGATTGATCCGCGGCGCTTCACGCTCGAGACGATCGGCGACGCCTACGCAGCACTCGCGGAGCGCCGCACCGACGGCAAGCTTGTCGTCGACATCGCCTGACAGCAGCCCGAAACTAGGGAGAAAACGTCATGCACATGTTCGACTGGAACCTCTATCGCCAGCAGGTGGTCGCCGGTGTCGGCGGCCTGGCGAAGCTCAGCCCCGAGACGGTCAGGGGCTATGGCGCCATGGGCAGCGCCGGGCAGAAGACCGGGCACCTGGACGCGAAAACCAGGGAACTGATCGCCGTCGCGGTGTCGATCACCTTGCGCTGCGACGGCTGCATCACCGTGCACACCGACAATGCCCGCAAGCTCGGGGCGACGCAGGAGGAGGTGGCGGAGGCGTTGGGCGTGGCGATCAGCGTGAACGCAGGCGCCGCCATCGTCTATTCGGCCCGCGCGCTGGATGCCCTCGCCGCCTCCGCCGAGGCAGGAGCGGCGACATGAACACGCTCATCCGCCGCGTTCTCGGGCTGCTGGCCGGCACAGCCTCGGACCGCATCGGCCTGCATGCGATGCGCATCGCGATCGCCATTGTCTTTCTATGGATCGGCGGCCTGAAGTTCGTCCCCTACGAAGCCGACAGCATCACGCCGTTCGTCGCGAACAATCCGGTCATGTCGCTGTTCTACGAGCACCCTGACCAATACGCCCAGCATCTGACCCGCGAAGGCGAGCTCAAGCCGGCAGAACGCGCCTGGCAGAACGCCAACAACACCTACGCCTTCTCGCGTGGTCTCGGCTCCGTCGAGTTGACGATCGGGCTGCTGACACTGGCCGGACTGGTATCCCGTCGCCTGGGCCTCCTCGGCGCGGCCCTCGCCGTCGGAACATCGTTCGTGACGCTGTCATTCTTGGTGACGACGCCTGAGGCTTGGGTGCCGGCCCTGGGTGATGCGCAGCACGGCTTCCCGTTCTTGTCGGGCGGTGGCCGCCTGGTGCTCAAGGACGTCATGCTGATGGCCGGGGGCTGGCTGATCCTTGTCGACAGCGCTCGGGCCGTCCTCGCCCATGCGACACGACCGACGGCCGTCCTTGGCCGGGTCACACCCGTCGGCATTCCGGTCCGGTCATGAGCACCGTCGCATACGGCGAGGCTGTTGCTGCTTTCCAGCACGCCCGTATCGTCACCCTTCCGTTCGAGGAGGTGCTGACCCGGCTGCGGCAGGCGATCGAGGCGGCCGGCCTCTGGGTGCTGCAAGAGATCGACCCGCAAAATGTGCTGCAGCGCGGGGGACATGACATCGGCCCTGCGCGGCAAATCCTGTTCTTCCATCCGGACCTGATGGTCCGCCTGCTGCAGGCGAACCCAGCGGCGTTGCTGGAAGCCCCGCTGAAGCTCGCCGTCATGCAGCAGCCGGACAGGTCCGTCGCGGTTCGTTGGCACGACCCGGCCACCGCTTTTGGCCGCTACAGCAAACCGATCCTGACCGACATGGGCCAGGACCTCGCCTCCCGGTGCGAGCAGATCGTTACCGCAATCCAAGAAGGAGGATAACCATGCCGTTCGCACGCATCGACCTAATCCAGGGCAAGTCAGCCGAGTTCCGGCAGACCGTCGGGGATGTCGTCTATCAGGCCATGTGCAGCATCCTGAAGGCGCCGGAGGGCGACCGCTTCCAGGTCGTCCACGAACACGCGCCGGAGAATTTCGTCTATGACCCCGACTTCCTCGGCATCCATCGCACCGCAGGCTGCATTTTTATCCAGCTCACGCTGGTGAGCGGTCGCAGCCTCGAGCAGAAGCGCGGCTTTTACAGGCAGGTGGTGGAGCAGTTGCACGACAGGCTCGGCGTCCGGCGCGAGGATGTCGTGATCGGCCTGGTGCCAGTCGAGCGCGAGGACTGGTCGTTCGGCAACGGTGAGGCATCCCTCGTTCATGAGAGCGCCCTCAGCTCGACAGGGAATGCACCTGCGAACCAGCAGGGCTGAGGCGGCGCGGAAAGGCCATGACCATGCAAGTCACATTCGCAACCAAGCGCGTCGGCGACGTCGAGGTGTTCTATCGCGAGGCTGGACCGCCGGAAGCGCCGGTCGTGCTTCTGCTGCACGGGTTCCCGACCTCCGGCCATATGTTCCGTGACCTGATCCCTGCGCTGGCCGATCGCTACCGGGTCATCGCGCCGGACCTGCCGGGCTTCGGCCACACCGTGGTCCGTGGCGGCACGGCCTTCGGCTACAGCTTCGACCAACTGGCGGAGACGATTGATGGCTTCACGACCGCCATGGGCCTGTTTCGCTATGCCCTCTACATCTTCGACTATGGGGCGCCTGTCGGGCTTCGTCTGGCCCTGGCTCACCCGGAGCGGGTGACCGCAATCGTCACCCAGAATGGCAACGCCTACCTCGAAGGACTGAGCGACGCGTGGAGTCCGTGGCAGGCCTATTGGCGCGATCCTTCCGCGGATAACCGGGATCGGTGCCGGGCGTCCCTGACCGATGAGGCGATTAGGTTTCAATATCAGCAGGGATCGCCGGCGGCACTGGTTTCTCCCGACGGCTACACGCTCGATATCGCCTTCATGCACCGGCCCGGCGCGATGGAGATCCAGCTCGACCTGATCCTCGATTACCGCACCAACGTGGCGCTGTATCCGCGCTTCCAAGCATATTTCCGCGAGCATCAGCCGCCGCTTCTGGCGGTGTGGGGCCGCAACGATCCGTTTTTCATACCGCCCGGCGCCGAAGCCTACCGACGCGACCTGCCGGACGCAGAGATCCATTTCCTCGACACCGGCCACTTCGCCCTGGAGACCCATCACACCGAGATCGCCGGGCTGATACGCCGCTTCCTCGGGCTGCCAGGCACCGGACCATGAGCTTGACCGCTCCGAAACTGGCCGTTCGTCCTCGGCCTGAGCCAATGCAGATCGTCGCCTACGGGGCTTTTGCCCTGCTCGGGCTGATTTGGGGCAGCAACTTCATCTTCGTAAAATGGGCGGCCGTCTCGATCACTCCCGAGCAGATCGTGCTGCTGCGGATCATCTTCGGTTTCATGCCGCTGTTGGTGTTCGCCCTGGTGACACGGGCTCTCAATTGGCGGGACTTTCGTCACCTCCACCACTTCATGGTGATGGCTCTGCTGGCGACAGCATTTTACTACTTTGCCTTTGCGAAGGGCACCGTGCTGCTTCTGTCGAGTGTCGCTGGAATGCTCAGCGGTGCCATCCCGCTTTTCACCTTCCTCACGGCTTGGCTCTTCTTGCGGGATGAACCGGTCAATGTGCGGTCAGTCTGCGGTACGCTGCTGGGATTTGCCGGCGTGCTTGTAATCGCGCGTCCGTGGAGCGGCAGCGGGCAGGTCAGTATCTTGGGCGTCCTTTGGATGATCGGCGGCTCCCTGAGCGTCGGTTGCTCCTTCGTTTACGCTCGCAAGTTCATCAGTCCGCTCGGGCTGTCTCCTCTGGCGTTAACCACCTATCAGATCGGGCTGGCATTGGTTCTGCTGCTTGCGACCGTCGATCGGCACGGGATCATGGCGGTGTTCGCGGACCGTCGCGCCACCGTCGGGCTCGTGCTGGGACTGGGGCTGTGCGGCACCGTTTCTGCTCAACCCGGGTAGGGAGTGGCCTGCCCGCGTAGGGTTTGCTGGATAGCCTGGTAGGCGCCCATGCCACGGCGTGCGGCGGTGCCGATGACGGAGCGCACGCCGGCGAACAGGTCAGCGCCCCACTTGGAG
>JANXVC010000185.1 GCA_025351925.1 Rhodospirillales bacterium
TTCTCCTCGTGCGTCAGACAGCTGAGATCAGGAAGCTCGGTCATCCCCGCTTTGAATCCCAAGCATCAGGGTCACGTCAAGCCGCCTCACGCGCAGCGCCAGACATTCCAGATCAACGGGGGAGATGAGCAGACACCTGGGACAGTGGTCGGGTCATGGATGCTGGCCTCCTACCCAGCATCCATGGTGAATCACACGACGCCGCGTCGGGGGAAGCCTTTCGAAGCGGTGCAAACAGATCGTGCTCTAGTTCGCGATTTCTGCAGATCCACCCTGTAGACAATGTAGTGTGGACTACACTGACATTGCAGATGAGCCGGAATTACACATCGATCCGGCAGCTAGGCAAAGCAAGCGTTTGTCGGTAACGTCTGATGTAGTCAGCGTAGTGGCGCAATATTTGGCGACTCCGTAAAGCTGACCGGCTTCAGGGGGGAACAACAATGAGCGATACCCAACCAAAGTCCTATAGGGACCTCTACGGAGGGAAATGGGAGGAGCTGCAAACGAACCGTGCCGATACATTGTACGGCAGGACCTTGCTCCGCCCAGAGGACTTCAAACACGAGACGGTCACGACCCAGGATCCCCGTGGCTACGAAGTAAAAATCCACTATGTGCGCGAGGGCAGCGGCGAGCCATTGTTTCTGTTTCATGGTTGGCCCGGCTTTTGGTACGACTACTGGATGAACATCAAAGAGCTCGCCAAGCAGTTCGATGTGATCGCGGTCGATCTTCGCGGTTACGGCGATACCGATAAGCCGGGCTACGATCCCGCAACGAACCGCATCAAGCTAGACCCTGTCCAGCACTACGATCTCGACACAACGGTCGACGACATGATGCGTCTGGCGAAAGCCCTCGGAATCGAAAAGGCCTATTGGCTCGGTCACGATTGGAGTTCGCTGACAATGCACAAATTTGTCAGACGATACCCCGAGATGGTCAAGAAGCTCGTTCTCGTAAACCCGTTCCTTCCCGGTGCAGAGATTAGGTATCTAAGCCCGGCCTTCCACGAGCACTCCTATTACGCCTCGTTCCACGGCACGCCGCTCGCCGTCGAACTGGTGGAATCGAGCAGGGAGGCGACAAAGATTTATTTCAGATGGTTCTTTCAATGGTGGTCCGCGAATAAGAACCTCTGGACTGCGGACGAGATCGAGATCTTTACAGACAACTTCGTCAAACCAGGCAACATCGAGGGGGGGTTCCATTGGTATCGGGCAAATTTAAGTGCGGCAGCCAAGGGGTGGGAACCGCGCGACTACACGCCCACCCATATTCCGACGCTGGTGCTCTGGGGTGAAGGCGACACCTGTGTTCTAATAAACTGGTCCGACCTCGCTCCTCAATTCTACCTGGATCTAAAATATATTCCTGTGCGAGATGCGGGTCACTTCCTGATGCGGGAGGCTCCAGAAATATTTAACAAGGAAGTAGCCGCATTTCTAAGTAAGAGCTGAGACCTGCGCCGTTGCAATACCGCTTATACCAGTTCCCGCTGATCAGTATGCATTGGCCCAATCGCGCATCCCAATCGACATAATCGTCCATGGCCGCTCGGCGAGTTTGTTCCAGGCGTCCGAGCAATGATCGACGATGTTGTCGTAGGCCTCGAAGATGCGGTCCGACAGCCAGTTGGCTCGCATGTATTGCCAGACGTTCTCGACCGGGTTCAGCTCCGGACACTTGGGCGGCAGGGGCACGAGCGTGATGTTGGGCGGCACGATCAGCTTGGCCGAGACATGCCATCCGGCTTGGTCGAGGATGAGGACCGCATGCGCGCCCGGCGCGACGGCGGCGGCGATCTCGGCCAGATGCAGGTTCATTGCCTCGGTGTTGCACTCGGGCAGGATCAGACCGGCCGCCTTGCCGTGAAGCGGGCAGATCGCGCCGAATATGTAGGTGGATGCGGTACGCTGATCCAACACCGCCACCGGCCGGGTGCCGCGTCTGGCCCAGCGGCGCCCCAGTTGCGTCTTCTGGCCGACGCGGGCTTCGTCACAGAACCAAACTTCTAGACGGCCTGCGTCGATGCCTTGGTCACGTGCGATTTGCTCCAGCAGGC
>JANXVC010000274.1 GCA_025351925.1 Rhodospirillales bacterium
CGTTCCACCCTCGCGCTCCCGGTCCTGCACCATCCGCACCGCGCGCTCGCGCAACTCGGGCGAAAACTGCTTTGCTGTCTTCTGTGTCATGGCTCCGTCCTCTCACAGGTTGGAGCCTCCGGGAAACCCGGGGCGGTTCACATGCTTCCGACCCGTTATTGGCAAGACCTCCCCTGGACCGCCTTCCCGTCCCTGCCCAGGGACACGGTCGCTGTCCTGCCGGTCGCAGCCATCGAGCAGCATGGGCCGCATCTGCCCGTCTCGGTGGACCGCACCATCAACGAGGGCGTGCTGACCCGCACCCTCGCGCTGCTGCCGGACGCGCTGCCGCTGCTGGTGCTGCTGAACAGCCATGGCGGACAGCCGCAGGTGGTGGACATCGTCTGCCGCCGGCTGCGCGCCACGTCACAGATGTTCGCGGTGGCCTGCATGTGGAGCCGCCTGGGCAAGCCGGGCGAGCTGGTGAGTCCAGTGGAGGCGCGGCATGGCATCCATGGCGGCTTCGCCTTGCGCTGACGGCTAGATCGCCACCGGCAGACTGACATGCGACGCCGTGGCACCGCCATGGCTGATGCGCAACGTGATGATGCGTTCGTCCTCGGCTCGGGCCATATATGCCGGGATGCCGGTGCCCGGATTGACGGGATAAGCGGGGAAGCATGCGCCGGCGACCGACACGTGCAGGGCGTGCCCGGCCGGCACCGTGGCGCAGGTGGCGCGCAGGCTCACCCCCGCGCGGCCCGACGCGGACGCACGCCGGTGCCCTTGGGTCAGGTTCCATACCCGCCCATCCGGCGCGATCATCGACAGGACGACCGATAGGTCGAACGAGGGCTGGTCCGCCTCGACCCAAAGCTCCGCCAGCACGTGGCCGCATAGGAACAGCGGCGCGCCGAGCGGTGCCGCGGTGAAGCAGGCGACGTCGGCGCGGTCGTCCACCGCGCGCCGGTCCTGCACGCCGCCGGGCTGGCTGGCGTGACCGCCCAGCGACGGTGCGGGGCGCCAGGGATCGTGCACGATGGTGTCGGCGCCGGCAGGGCCGGGCTCGTCGTCCAGCGTACCGTCCACAGTGGTGGCGGCCGCGCGCCCGCCGTCGCCGAAATAGAGCGCTTTGGGCGATAAGCTTGGCC
Organism: Rhodospirillales bacterium; assembly: GCA_025351925.1. Taxonomy (GTDB): domain Bacteria; phylum Pseudomonadota; class Alphaproteobacteria; order Acetobacterales; family Acetobacteraceae; genus CAHJXG01. The sequence continues at coordinate 1,131 of JANXVC010000274.1, forward strand.
ACTCGCTCATGCCGCGCCACAGGTGGGCGCCCAGGTCGAACAGCGTGAGCGCCGGCCCGGTGTCGGTGTCCCTGTCCTTCAGGTGCCGGTCGAACCACGCGACCTGCGCCGCATCGACGGGGGAGCTCGCGGACGGCCCGAAATCGACGGCGCCGACCATCCGGCCCCAGGGCTGGTGCGTCCAAGGGCCGATCAGCAGGCGTTGCGCGGCCGTTCCCCGGCAGGCGGCGGCGTGGCAGTCCAGCGTGCCGATCAGCATCTGGTCGTACCAGCCGCCGACGTGCAGCATCGGCACGTTCAGGGCGTGGCCGGACAGGCGTGCGCGGGGCGCGATGGCGGCCCAGTACGGGTCGGGCGACGGGGTGCCGAGCCAGGCCGGGTAGTACGACAGATCGCCGTGCCGGCGCATCACCTCCGGCATGGCGCGGCCGGGTTCGTGCAGCGGCGGGGAGCGGGCGGCGGCCTGGAACGCCGCAGCCGCCGCGTGGTCGCCGTCATGCACCGCGCGCAGCCAGCCCATCTGCGCGCCCCAGCCGAGGCCGGCGGCCAGCAGCGGCGCGCCGCCCTCCCAGGCCCAGTCGGTCCGCAGCTCCCACCCCACCATCGCCGGCGCCAGCGCGCCCAGCGCCGCGCCGCCCGCCAGCGCCAGCAGCTGCGTGTTGCCCTGGTAGGAAAAACCGTACACGCCGACCCGGCCGGAGGACCCCGGCAGATCGGCCGCCCAGGCCACCGCCGCGGCGCCGTCGGCCTCCTCGGCCTCGAACAGGCGGAAGTCGCCCTCGCTGCTGCCGGTGCCGCGCACGTCCTGGACCACGACGATGTAGCCCTGCGCCGCGTACCAGGCCGAATGGGCATAGACGAGCGTCGAGGCGATGCGCCGCCCGTAAGGCTGCCGCATCAGCAGCAACGGGAAACGGCCCAGCGCGTCCGGCGCCCACACATCCGCGTCGAGCCGCACCCCGTCCGCAGTCCGCATCGAGCGCAAAAACGGCCCGGTGACCGGCGTGCGTCCGGGCAGCATCAACGCGCGCCGGCGATGACCTTGCGGTCCTCCTGCGTCAGCTCCACCGGCTGGCCGGCGCGGATCAGCTCCGCGAAGCCCTCGTTCGGCGTCATCATCGTCAGGCAATAAAGCTTGCCCGCGCCGGTGCTCTCCACGACGTGCTCGACGCCCGGAGCCAGCACCATGGCGTCGCCGGGTTCGATGGACAGCGTGCGGTCCCCGGCCCGCGCGACGCCGGTGCCGGCCAGGACGAAGAATGCCTCGAACGCGACCTGGTGCGTGTTCGGCGGCGTGCGGCCGCCGGGCTCGAATATCTCGACGACCATTGTGAAATTTACGCCATCCGCGAGCGGATCGAACAGGCAGGCAAAGTAGTTGCTGTCATTCGGCGCGATGCGGAAGCCCTGCAGCGTCGCAGCGCTGCGGGACAGGATGGGTTCGCTCATCATGCGGGAAGTGCCTCCTTGTGCGCACCTTCTGGCGCTATGCCGTCGAGCATCGCCGGGTCGGGCAGCGCTGCGTCCAGCACCCGGCCGCGCCGCAGCACGATCCGGTCCGTCTGCGGCCGGGCCAGCAGCTCATGCGGATAGCGCGCGGTGAACAGCACGAGGTCGGCGGACGCGCCGGATTGCACGCGGCCCATAGGCAGCCCCATCACCCCAGCCGGCGTTGCGCCGGCCGCGGCGGACCAGTCCGGCGAGTGGTCCAGATGCAGGATGCGCGTCGCCTCGCGCATGACCTCCAGCATGTCGTGATCGCCGTACTGGTAAAACGGGTCGCCGCAATTGTCGGACGCGATGGAGACCGGCACCCCGGCGGCGCGCAGCTCATGCACCAGCGTCACGCCGCGCCAGCGCGGGGTGCGGGCGGGCCTGCGGTCCTGCAAGTACATGTTGCACATCGGCAGGGTGACGACGGCGATGCCCGCCTGCGCCACCGCCGCGATGACCTCGCGCTGCATCGCCTCCGGCTGCACGGAAAGTGAGCAGCAGTGCCCACATTGGATGCGGTTTCGGAATCCACGGAGCAGCGCCGTGCGCGCGATCTCGTGCAGCGCCCGGGCGCCGGCATCGCCGCTCTCGTCCACGTGCAGGTCAAGATCGAGGCCGCGGTCCTCGGCCAATGCGAACAACCGGTCGAGCCGCGGCTGGAAACCGTCCGGCAATGGCGCGTCGAGTGGCCCGGCGAGGCGGGTCACGCCGCCCAGTATGCCGCCGGCGTCGGCCACCATGTCCGCCAGCGCCTGGCCGGCGTCGCCGTCATAGGCCTCCAGCGGGCATATCGAGGCCGCCTGCAGCGCGATCCGGCCCGCCCATTCGTCGCGCATCGCCTGGAACACCCGCCAGCAATTGGCGGCGTTCGCGTGGTCGCTGTCGAGGTGCGTGCGGATTGCCGCGGTGCCGTGGGCATAGGCGCATTGCAGGCCGTACTCCATGCGCAGCCGGATATCCGCCTCGGTCCAATGCGCCCGGTCAGCCGCAACGGCTGCAAGGGCGCCGGCGAAGGTGCCGTCCGGGTTCGGCGTGCGGGTCCAGATATGCCCCTTGTCCAGATGGGTGTGCACATCGACGAAGCACGGCCAGACCTGGCCACAGCGCAGGTCCACCCCGTCCGGCGCGCTGCCAGCCGGCGCCACGGCCGCCACCACGCCATCGGCAATGTGCAGGTCCACCAGGGCCGATGCGTCGGGCAACCGCGCTTGCCGCAGCCAGTATGCGCCTGATGCGGGGATCGTCGTCCTCATCGCCGCCCCATGGCGCCCTCGTGCCGATGCCGCAGCAGCAGGTGCGACAGCAGCGACAGCAACAGGAACAGCATGATCCCCGTCCCGGACACCAGAACCAAGGCGGCGAACATGCGGGGAATCTGCAGCTGGTAGCCTGCCTCCAGGATGCGGTAGGCCAGGCCCGACGCGCGGCCGCCCGTGCCGTCCACGAACTCCGCGACGATGGCGCCGATCAGCGCGAGCCCACCGGAGATGCGCAGGCCCGCGAGGTAGAACGGCAGCGCGGTCGGCAGCCGCAGCCGGGTCAGCACCTGCCAGCGGCTGGCGCGATACAGCCGGAACAGGTCCACGAGGTTGTGGTCCACCGAGTTCAGCCCCAGCGTCGTGTTGGACAGCACGGGGAAGAACGCGACGATGAAGGCGCATACCAGCAGCGCGAGCCGGATGTCGTCCACCCAAATGATGATCAGCGGCGCGATGGCCAAGATGGGCGTGACCTGCAGGATCACCGCGTAGGGGAACAGCGACAGCTCGATCAGCCGCGACTGCGCGAACAGCACGGCGATCAGCAGGCCCAGCACCGCCGCCGCCAGCAGCGCCGCCCCGGTGATCTGCAGCGTGGTGCCGAGCGACACCGAGAGGCTGGGCCAGTCCGCCCGCAACGCCTGGGCGACCCGCATCGGGCCGGGCAGCACATAGGCCGGCACGGCGTAGGCCCGCACCAGCAGCTCCCACGCGATCAGCAGCCCAACGCCGATGACTGCCGGCATCAGCAGCCGCAGGCCCAGCCCGGCGTTCATGCGACCCCGGCTCTCATGCCGCCATCGCCCGCGCCAGCCCGTCTGATACGGCCCGGCGCATCCCCATGAGCCGCAGCGGCAGCATGACGTTGCCCACCGCGGTGGCCCAGGGCATGAGCTTCGGCTCCTGGAACACGAATGACACGTCTCGCTCCGGCCGGGCCGGCGGCGTCGTGCGCGGCGGTCGGCCACTCGATCCGTCCGGCGCTCGGCGTCTCGAGCCCGGCAATCAGCCGAAGCAGCGTGCTCTTGCCGCAGCCGCTGGCGCCCAGCAGGGCCACGAAGGTGCCGGGCATAATGTCGAGGTCCACGCCCTGCACCGCCAGCGTGCCGCGGCGGTAGCGCTTCTCGACGCCGCGCAGCGATGCCAGCGGCCGCGGCGTCAAATGCCGACCTTGCGGTTTACGAACTGCAGCGAGTACGCCCGCTTTGCGTCCAGCCCCGGCGGATACACCCCAGCTCCGACCATGGCCGCCGCAAACCGCTCCCGCCGCGCGTCGGTCATGGCGCCGATGCCAAGCGCCGCCGCGTCGCCGGACAGCACGATGCCTTGCTCGGCCATGGCCTGATCGGCATAGGCGATGCGGTCGCCGGTCATGTCCGGGTTGTCGCACTTGATCAGCTCGTGCGTAGTTCAGCGCCTGCAGGCTGTTGGACATGGTGGCATCCACCCGGCCGGCGAGCAGCAGCTGCGCCGGGTTCTGCTGCGGTCCGCCCATGCGCAGGTCGCACTCGATGCCGTGCCGGCGGTAGATGCCGGAGGCGACGGCCTGGTAGAAGCCACCATGCTCGGCTTGTGCTCGCCAGTTGGTCATATAGGACACGCGGTCCGGCGCCTGCGCCCGGGCGGGACCGGTTCCCATGGCCACCAATCCGGCCACGCCGCCTAACGCTATGCGCCGGGTGATCCGGTAGGTGGTTCGCATCCGCGCCTCCATGATCCCGCTGGGATCGTGCGGGCTGCCCAGGTTTTGCAAGCGTTATGCCAGGGCCGGCGCTGGTGTGGCCGCATGCGCATCGAGCATGTGTGCGCCGATCGCATGCGGGTCGGCACCCGCCGCCGGCGTTTCGTGTACGATGCGGCCGCTTCGCATCACCACGACGCGGTCGGCCAATTCCAGGATTTCGTCTAAATCCTCGCTGATCAATAGGATCGCGCAGCCGGCGTTGCGGGCGGCCATCAGTCGGGCGCGCACCTCCGCCACCGCCTTGACGTCCAGGCCGAAGCATGGGTTGGCGACGATGAGCAGCGCGACATCGCCGTCCAGCTCGCGCGCCAGCACGCAGCGCTGCACGTTGCCGCCGGACAGCACGCTGATCGGTGCGTCGATCGAGGCCGCGCGGATGCCGTAGCCCGCGATCATCCGCGCGGCCCGGCGGCGCATCCCGCCGGCGTCCAGCCAGCGCCGGCTGCCGCCGCCGTCATTCTGGTCGAACAGCCGCAGGTTCAGGTTATCCACCACCGACATGCCCGGCACGCAGCCGTTGCGCAGCGGCTCCTCCGGGATGACGCGGACGTGCAGCGCCTGCGACTGCCGCCGGGTCGCGGCGTAGGGAATGCCGCCGACGGTGACGGCGCCTTCAAACGGGCGCTGGCCGCCCAGCACCTCAAGCAGCTCCTTCTGCCCGTTGCCCGACACGCCGGCCACGCCGACGATTTCATGCGCCCGCACGTCGAGGCTCGCGATGTCGAGGCCGTGCTGGCCCACGCCGCCCGTGGTGCGCAGTCTGCGGACCGCGAGGCGAATTGCGGCCTCCGCACCGCCACGCCGCTCCGGCCGGGCCGGCGCATGCGGCTCGCCGATCATCATGGAGGTCAGGTCGCTGCGGCTCAGCCCCGCCGTCGCGCCGCGCCCGGCCAGCCGCCCCCGGCGCAGCACCGTCACCTCGTCGGTGAAGCGCATCACGTCCGGCAGCTTGTGCGTGATGATGACCACCGTCGCCGTGCCGCCGTGTGCCAGACCCTGCATGACCGCGAGCATCTCCTCCGCCTCCTGCGGCGTCAGCACGGAGGTCGGCTCGTCCAGCACCAGCAGGCGGCGCTGCAGATAGAGCTGCTTCAGGATTTCGGTCTTCTGCCGCTCCCCGGCGGACAGCGTGCCCACCGTTGCGTCCAGCGGCACCGGGAACGGCATGCGGCCCATGAACTCGTCGAGCGCGGCGCGCTCCCGCGCCCAGTTGATGACCGCCGGCACCTGCCCGCGCGCGATCACCAGGTTCTCGGCGACCGTCATGGAGGGTACGAGGGTGAAGTGCTGATAGACCATGCCCAGCCCGAGCGCGTCGGCATCCGCGGGGCGGCTGATAGCGGCCTCCCGGCCATCGACCAGGAAGCTGCCCTCGTCGGCGCGGTAGTAGCCCATCAGGCATTTTACTAATGTCGATTTACCCGCTCCGTTCTCGCCCAATAGACCGTGCACCGTACCGGGGCGGACCCGCATGTCGATGCCGGACAACGCGGCGAAGGCGCCGAAGCGCTTGCCGATGCCGACTGCCTCGACCCCGACGGCGGTCATGGCGAGACGGGCGGGATCACTCCGCCGCCTTCAGCAGCGTCCGCGGCGGCGGCAGGCCGCAGCTCGTTCCGTCGGTGACCTGAACGTCGGCCTCCCACGGCAGGCGGTAGCGCCCGGCGGCGAGGTCCTGCATGTAGGTATAAGGGCAGTCCGTCGCCCCGCCTGCCACTGCAGAGAAGCCGCGGTGACCGAACTGGTAGATGTTGTTCTCGACGCCCCAGCCGGCGCGGGCCTCCCGCACCAAGTCAGGACGGACCTCGGCGGTGATGATCTCGTCCGCCCGGCCGCTGGCACCGTGGGCGATGACGGCGCCGTCGAAGTTGCAGACCATCGCCTCGCCCATGGAGTCGAACGTACCGTCGCTGCCGCACATGCACACGCTGGCTGTCACCATGAGGTTGCAGAACGCGTTGCTTTGGTTGGTGAAACGCCAGGCGTCGCGGATCGGCGCGGTGTAGCCGGCGGTGCGCAGCATGACCTCGGCGCCGCGATACGCCGCCTCGCGCGACATCTCGGGAAACATGCCGTCGTGGCAGATGATCAGCGCGAGCTTGACGCCGCGCGGGCCGTCGATGACGGGAATGCCGAGGTCGCCGGGCTCCCATGGCTCGACGGGGACCCAGGGGTGCATCTTGCGGTAGTACAGCCGGATCTCGCCAGTGTCGGAGACGATGAGGCCGCTGTTCCAGGGCATGCCGCCGGGGTTGCGCTCCATGATGCTGAAACAGCCCCAGACCGCGTTGTCCACGCAGGCCTGGCGCATGGCGGCGACCTCGGGGCCGTCCAGGTCGCACGTGACCTCATCCCGCACGTCCATCGACAGGCCGTGCAGCGCGTATTCCGGAAACACCACGAGGTCGAGTGTCGCCATGTTGCGCCGCGCCTTGGCCACCATGGCGACAATCCGCTCGGTCTGCCGCGCGATGTCGGCCCGGGTCTCGATCGTGGGTAGTGCTAACTGCACCAAGCCGAGCACGACGCCGTTCGGCGATCGGTTGAGGCCGCCTAATCCGTTCATTTCCTTCTCCCTCCTTAACGCGCGATGGACAATTCGCCTGGCATGCCGCGCACCGCCCGGCCGGGCCGCACAGTGGCGACCAGCACGGCCAATGTCAGTACAAACGGCGCGGCATAAAACAAATAATAGTAGCTCGTGACCCCCACCGCCTGCAGCGACGGCCCGAGCGCCCCGGCGGCGCCGAACAGCATGGACGCGCCAAGGCAGCCGACTGGGTTCCAGCGCGCGAACACCACTAGCGCCACCGCCATCAGGCCCTGTCCGGACGACAGGCTCTCATTCCAGCTTCCGGGATACACCAGGCTCAGGAACGCGCCGCCGACGCCGGCGAGCCCGCTGCCGGCCATAGTCGCGAGCAGGCGGGTGCGGTTGATGTTGAGGCCGAGCGCCCGCGCCGCATCCGCGCTGTCGCCCACAATGCGCAGCCGCAGGCCGAGCCGGGCGGCGCGAAACATCCAGGCCATGCCGAAGGCCGTGGCCACGCCGACCAGGAACAGCGGGCTGACGGTCAAGGCGCTTTGCACCTGCGGCACCGAGGACCAGCCGCCGAACGGGATGCCCGGCAGGCCCGGCGCGCTCGGCTGCACGAACGGCTTGCCGAAGAAGAACGCGATCCCGTTGCCGGCCAGCAGGATGGCGATGCCCATGGCCACGTCGTTCACCCGGGTGAGCGCGCAGACCAGCCCGTGCAGCCCGCCCAATGCCGCCCCGGCGCCGGCCGCGGCCAGCACACCGAGCCACGGGTTGCCCGTGAGGTACGACGTCGCGTAGGCCACCATGGCGCCCAGCACCAGCACGCCCTCATTGCCGAGGTTGATGCGCCCGGCGCGCTCGGTCAGGCACTCGCCCAGGCTCACGAACAGGAACGGCGTGGACACGCGCAACGCGCCGGCGAGCATAGCGACCAGCACGGTCTCGACACTGTTCATGCGGTGGCCCGCGGCTGGAACCAGCGAATGCGGCCGTACAGCGTCTCGCTCGCCAGGATGGCGACGAAGATCATGCCCTGCAGCACCAGCACGGCCGCGTCCGGCAGGCCCATGCGGCGCTGCAGCAGCCCACCCGCCGCGCCGATGCCGCCCAGCAGCACCGCCATGGGCATGATGGCGAGCGCATTTTGCCGGGCCAGGAAGGCGATCAGGATGCCGGAGTAGCCGTAGCCCGCCACCAGCGACGCGTTGGCCCGGCCATGCACCGCCGCCACCTCGATCATGCCGGCCAGGCCCGCCAGAGCCCCGCCGAGCGCGCAGGCGCCCACCATGAGCCAAGCCACCGGCAGGCCCTGCAGCTGCGCCGCGCGCACGTTGCCCCCGGTCATGCGCGCCGCAAAGCCCGTGGTGGTCCGCGCGATCAGCAGCCAGCACAGCACGCAGGCGACGCCGCCGATCAGGATGCCGGGATGCACGTCTAATCCCGGCAGCGTCGGCAGGACTGCGGCTTTGGGGATGGCGTAGGTGGAGGGCTTGTTGAGGCTCGCCGGGTCGCGCAGCGGGCCTTCGACCAGTTGGTTGAACAGCGCGATGGCGATGTAGGCCATGACCAGGCTGGTGACGGTCTCGTTGATGCCGCGCCGCGCCCGCAGCACGCCGACGATGCCCAGCCAAACGGCCCCAGCAGCGGCCCCTGCGGCGGCCATCGCAAGCTGGATCACCGGGCCAGGCGCGCCGCCCATTTGCAGCCCGGCCCAGGTCGCCGACAACCCGCCCAGCACCAGCGCGCCCTCGCCGCCGATGACCACCAGCCCGAGCTGCGCCGGGACCGCCACGCACAGCGCCGTCAATAGCAGCGGCGCGGCGCGGCTGAGGGTGTTGCGCCAGGAGAACCAGCTGCCGAACGCGCCGGTCCAGACCAGCTGGAAAAAGCTCGCCGGCGAACGCCCGAGCGCCAGCAGGAACGCGCAGAACACCGCCGTCGCGGCCAGGATGGCGAGCAGCGGCACCAGCCCGGCCTCGAGCGCTTGCCGCAGCCGGTAGCCGCTGTCCGCAGCCGTCCGGGGTGCGAGGCCCGCTGTCTCCGTGGCACTCAGGCGAGCGAGCCCTTCACGCCCTCGACCAGCCAGTTCATCGATTCGATCTCGATCGCGGTTTCCGGATAGGCCGCGCCGCCGGCGATGACCTGCTTGCCCGTGTTGTCCAGCAGCGGCCCTTTGAATACGGCGAAGCCGCCCTTCATGATCTCAGCCTTTACGGCGTCGGCCCGCTTGCGCGCCGCCTCGCTGACCGCCGGGCCGTAGGGGGACATCTTGATGAATCCGTCCGCCAGCCCGCCGCGGGTGAAGTTCGGCAGCTTTTCGCCGGCCTGCATCTTGGTCGCATACATCTTATAGACCTCTGCCCAGTTCCACTCGGCGCCGGTGAGGTAGCCCTTGGGCGCCAGGGCGGACTGATTGGCGTGGTAGCCGCAGGTGTAGGCGCCGCGGCCCTCCGCCGTCTGCACGACCACCTTCGGGCCGTCCACGTGGCAGGTGATGACGTCGGCACCGCCATCGATCAGCGCGTTGGTGGCCTCCGCCTCCTTCACCGGCATCGACCAGTCGCCGGTGAACACCACGGTCGTCGTGATCGATGGGTCCACCGAGCGCGCGCCCATGGCAAAGCTGTTGACGTTGATCAGCACCTGCGGGATCGGCTTGGCGGCGACGAAGCCGAGCTTCTTCGACTTGCTCGCATGCGCCGCGACGATGCCGTTGAGGTATTGGCCCATGCCGATGTAGCCGAAATACGACCCGGCGTTCATCGGATGCTTCGTCTTGTCCCACAGGCCGCCGCAGTGCCGGAGCTGCACGCCGGTCTCCTGCGCCGCGACCCGCAGCATGTAGGGGTCGAAGTAGCCGAAGCTCGTGGGGAACAGCAGCGTGGCGTCGTCGAGCTTGATCATGCTCTGCATGGTCTTCACGACGTCGTCGGTCTCGGCGACGCGCTCCTCCTCCAGGATCGTGATCCCCGGCATGGATTTGATCGCGGCGGCGCCCTCGGCGTGGGCTTGGTTGTAGCCGTAATCATCGCGCGGGCCGACATAGATGAAGCCGATGGTGACCGGCTTTGGCGCCGCGCGCGCGGGCAGCACCCTGCCAGACGCCAGCAGGGCGGCTCCAACCCCCAATCCGCCGACGACGCGACGGCGGGTCGGAACTCGGGCATCGGTCATCGGGCGGTCTCCATGATTCATCGGCAGCTTGCCGGCAACAGAGACATGCAGGCCTTGTGCCAGGTTCGGCTATGGGGGTGCGCCTTAGAACGCCGCCATCGCCCGGCCCACCCGCCGCAGGAAACGCGCCCGGCTCTCGGAGGTCGAGGCATTCATGGCGTAGTGCGCCTGGAACGTCACCGGCTTGCTCATCCCCATGCTGTGGCGGAGATAGCGGCGCACCAGCTTGCGCGGGTAGTCGCCCATGAGCCGCGCCCGCCAGCGTGTCTGGCCGTAGGTCACGACGCCGTCCAGTTTTTGGAGATGCGTGAGGCCGCCCAGCACCCGGCCGTCCGGCCGGATATGCAGCGACACGCCGGGCAGCATGACCCGGTCGATCCAGCCCTTCAGGATCGCCGGCGGGCCGAAGCTCCAGGCGGGAAAGCACAGCACCAGCCCCTGCGCCCCGCGCAGCCGTTCGACATAGCTGGCCACGGGCACGATGTTGTCCGGCATGTCGTGGTAGCCCAGCCGCTCGACGCGCGACATGACGGGGTTGAAGCCCTCGGCATTCAGGTCCAGCACATCGACCTCGTGCCGGGGCGACAGCGCGGCCACGATCTGGTCCCGGAGCGCCGCGTTGAAGCTGGTCTCGACCGGGTGGGCATATACCAAATGAACGCGCATCTCAGGCGTCGCTCCCGCTTTGCTGGCGCACAACGTGCTAGCCCTTATGATATGGACAGCATCCCCGCACGCAAAGCTGCCGACTGGACCCGCTTCGAGGCCGAGCTCGGCGGCATCCCCTGCATCACCGAACCGTCGGTGGTCCGGCAAAAAAGCCGTGACTTCTTTTGGTACAGCCGCATCCTGAAGGCGCAGCTCGACCACAAGACGGCCGACATCGTCGTCTGCCCGCGCACCGAGGCCGATGTCGTGGCCGTCGCCGCGCAGTGCGCCCGCTGGCGCGTGCCGCTCAC
>JANXVC010000316.1 GCA_025351925.1 Rhodospirillales bacterium
CACCCCGTGCCGCATCGGTCGCGGCCCGGGCGGCGAGCGCGCAGCCCGTCCAGATGGCCCGGCTGCGCCGCACCTGCTCGCGCAGCCCGTCCAGCAGCCCGTCGAAGCCCGCCGAGTTGGCGTCCTTCAGCTGCAGCTCCGCCTTCTCGGCCGCCGCCTCAGCGTCCTTGTAGGCCCAGCCCAGCGTGCACGCCCGCTGCACCTGCACCGCGTTCATCGCCCGCAGATGCTCCAACGCCGGGTCCACCCCCATGCTGAACTCCAGCGCCGTGGCCAGCGCGGTGAACGCCTCGACCGTCCGGGCCAGGATATCGGGACGGTCCTCGCCGTTGGCCCGCTCGTCCGCCATCGCGTCCGTGAGGTCCGACCGCGGCGCCAGCTCCTCGGCCAGCCTCAGCGTCGGCTTGGCCCGGCGTTCCACCGGAAAGCGCACGACGCCGTCCGTCCCGGGAAGATGATCTATGTCCATCGTAGTCTCCCTTGTTCTTCCGCTCGTTGTAGGACGAAACACCAGGAGGAAGCAAGCACAAAACGCTAATAACACATTGTTATCGTTGTGTATTGTATCACGGACACACTGTTCCCCGGGACACGAGCCAGCGCGCCGGCGCCAGTTTCCGCCGATGTCGCCGTCCGTCTGGTCGCAGCGGCCTCCGGCGCACGACGCAATGGCAGCATTGGCCAGCAAACAATTCCTGCCGGAACCTGACGTGACGGCAGGGCGGCATCGTGTCTTCTGCCGGACGGCAACAGCACCCCAGGCCTGCCATGCCCGCCGCGACCCGCCCTCGCCATCCGGCTTCTCCGCCCGCCCCGCTCGACGCGGCGCCGGCGTGGCGGTCCGGTCCCCAGGCAGCCTAGACGCATGTCGGAGCTTGCTGTCTTCAGGAACCGGAGGCGGATCGTGCAGGTCGCCCAGGACGTCGAACCCCGCTACGCCCAGCGTCTGGCCGACCAGATCGCCACGTCGTTCTACGAGGCGTGCCGGATCGGCAACCTCGATGCGGCGCGGCACCTGATGCAGGCGCTGGAGTGGGAGGTCGCACGTTCGACAATCTTGCTCCAAACCGATGGGCGCGAGGACGGCGACGAAGTCGCGGCCGTGCGGGCGCGGTATGACCGCGAGGTCCGCAAGCGGGACGAGCTACCAGGGCCGGACTGCTGCGTTCAACGGTCCGAGACCTGACTTCGTATCCATGCGGCGAGGCCGTCGAGTGCTTCGGACAGCACCTGCATGTCCGTCCGGCCGGACCGGACCGGGACATGGAACGAGTGGTCGGCGTCCTGGATCGGCGCCAGTGTCGCCGATCCCCCGAGCCGTTCGACGACGGGCACCAGCATCTGCGGGTTCGCGAGCGTGTCGCGGGTCCCTTGCAGGAACAGCATCGGAATGCGCACCTCGGAGAGATGCTTTGCCCGGTCATCCGACGGCTTGCCGGCGGGATGCAACGGGAAGCCGAGGAAGGCGAGGCCGCGGACGCCGGGCAGCGGCGCCTCGGCTTGTGTCTGGGAGGTCATGCGCCCGCCAAAGGACTTGCCGCCTGCAATCAACGGCAGGGACGGCGTGAGCCGAGCAGCCGCTGCAATCGCCGCACGCACCGTGGCGTGGGCGAGTGCCGGCCTGTCCGGGCGCCGTGATCCCTGTTCCATGGAGGGGAACTGGTAGCGCAGCGTGGCGATCCGGCGTTCGCCGAGGCCGTCGGCCACCGCTGCCATGAACGGGTGCGTCATCCCGGCCCCTGCGCCATGCGCCATGACATAGCAGGCGATGGCGTTCCCGGGGACCTGCAGCAGGCCTGAGACGGCGTGGGTGCTGTCCACATCGAGCGTCACGGCGTCCGAACGCGTCATGTCGGTTCCCAAGTTCAACACCTGCCGTCCAGCCGTGGCCGTCTTGGCAGGCATACCGCCCGTCGGCATTGCCGGATAGCAGGGGACCGCCCGGCCGTGAACTGACACGAGCGCTGCCAGGATGCCGAAAACGCCGGGCAGGACGCCGACACGAGCAGGACGAGACGGGACGGAACGAGGCAGAAAAGCTGAAGTGGAGAGACGTCCTACGCCAGCCGGCGTGCCGCCGCAAAGGGGAGGACCGCAAGCGGTCCCGCGCCAGCGCGCGCCTTTGCCCCGGCCCGCCGGCTGCCGTCTCCGGACGGGGTCAGCAACGGTGCTGACGAGCACGGAGACACCACGATGAGCGTGACGAACGCTACCGCCATCCCAACTCCCGGCACCCCGGCCTACTGGACCGCGCAGCGCGAGGCCGTCGCCCTGGTGCAGGCCTGGAAGAACACCGAACTCGCCCCCGACGACGAGCTGGACCTGCTGCGCCGCATCGCCGCCCATGGCTTCGCCTCCCGCATGATGGCCGCCCACGGCGCCAACGTCGCGCGCTGGGTCATGATCCT
>JANXVC010000339.1 GCA_025351925.1 Rhodospirillales bacterium
GGCGGGTGCCCAGGCGCTTGTCGAAGTGCTGGCCCAGGCGGAGGCGCGCGTCCATCGGGCGGGCGACGCCGCCGGGCGGCTGCAGGCCGAGCGGGATCGTGCCGCACGGGCCGCCGTGGACCCGGCCCGCCTCGCCGCCGCCCTGGCCGAGGCGAGGGCAACCGATGCGGCCCTGGCCGTCGCCCGCGGGTACCTGGATACTGCCGAACGTGCCCACGCCTCGGCCGCTCCAGCCGCCATCACCGCCCGGGCCGCGCAGGGCCGCGCCGACGCGGCCCGCATCGGCTTGGTCGCCGAGACCGACGCGCTCGCCACCATGCTGGCCGCAGGGGACGGGGAGGGCGGGCCGCCGATCACGGACCAGATGCAGGTGCCGGCCGGGCTGGAGGCGGCGTTGGGTGCGGCATTGGGCGAGGGACTGGCGGCGGCCTCGGACCGCGGTGCCGCACGGCATTGGCGCACGCTGCCGGCGTTGCCGGACCGGCCGCTGCCGGGCAAGGCGTTGTCCGCCCTGGTGCCGGTGCCGCCGGCCCTGACCCGCGCCCTGGTCGGCATCGGCGTGGTGGCGGATGACGCGGCCGGGGAGGCGGGCCAGCCGGGTCTGCTGCCTGGGCAGTGCCTGGTGTCGCGCGCCGGTGCGCTGTGGCGCTGGGACGGCTACACCGTGCGCGCCGGCACGCTGAGCGCCGCGACCCTGCGCCTGCAGCAGCACAGCCGTTTGGCCGGGCTGCGCACCCGGCTCACGGCGGCGGACGTGGTTGCCGCCGAGGCCCGGGCGGCCTGCAGGGCTGCCGAAATGGTCGAGCGTGCCGCCGCCGCTGCAGAGGCGCAGGCGCGCACCGCCCAAAGTAACGCCGAAGCTTGCGCCCACCGGGCCGGCCGGGCTGCGGCAGTGCTGCAGGCCCAGGCAGACGCTGCCGCCGCGACGCTGGCCGGGCTGGATGTGCAGAGCGCCGCGCTGGCGCCGGAGGCGACCGCTGCCGGCGCGGCGCTGGACCAGGCCCGGACGCAGCGCGCCGGCCTGCCGGACCCCGGACAGCTCAGCGCGGCGGCCGACCGCGCCCGCGCCGTGTGGGCGGCTGCCCGGGCCCACGACGCTGCAGCCGCGCGCGCGCTGGAGGAGGCCACCCGCGACGACACGGCTCGTCAAGCGCGGCGGGCCGTGCTGGCGCAGGAGCGCGCGGAGTGGTCCAGGCGCGCCACCGAGGCTGCCCATCGCGTGGCCGAGCTGCGCGCCCGGCGGGCCGAGGCGGGGCAGGATCATGACCGCCTGAGCCGCGAACCCGCGGGCATTGCCAGCCAGGCCGAGGCCGCTGCCCTGCTGCAGCAGGCCGAGGACGCCGATCACGCCGCGGCTGCCGCACTGGCCGCGGCCGACCGCCGCGCCGCCGCCACGGTCCAGGCTGCCCGGATCGCCGACGCCGCGCTGGCGCAGGCCAGAGAGGCCTGGGTCCGTGCCGAGGCCGCGTCCGGACAGGCGGAGCAGGCGTGGGATAGCCTGCCACCGGCGCCCCCGACCGGAAACGCTGCCCCGCCCGACCTATCGGCGGCCGCCGAGGCGCGTGCCCGCGCTGAGCTGGCCGCATTGCTGGGCCAGCGCGACGCGTTGGGTCCGGTGAACCTGCGGGCCGATGTCGAGGCCGCCGCAGCCGAAGCGGCACTGCAGAGCATCACCCGCGAGTGCTACGAGCTGGCGGCCGCCATCGCCGCGCTGCGCGGCAGCCTCGGCCAGCTGGACCGGGAGGCGCGGGCGCGGTTGACGGCAGTATTCCAGCAGGTGGACGGCGAGTTCCAGGCGCTGTTCAGCCGCATGTTCGGCGGCGGGCGGGCACACCTCGCGTTGGTAGGCTCTGACGATCCGCTGCAGGCCGGCCTGGAGATCTACGCGCAGCCGCCGGGCAAGCGGCTGGCGGCGTTGTCGCTGCTGTCCGGCGGCGAGCAGGCGCTGACCGCGCTCAGCCTGATCTTCGCCGTGTTCCGCTGCAACCCGGCGCCGGTCTGCGTGCTCGACGAGGTGGACGCGCCGCTCGACGACGCCAACGTGGAGCGCCTTTGCGGCCTGCTCGCCGACCTCGCGCGCGACACCGCGACGCGGTTCCTCGTGGTGACGCATCACGGGCTGACCATGGCGCGCATGGACCGGCTGTATGGAGTCACCATGCAGGAACGCGGCGTGTCGCGGCTGCTGTCGGTGGACCTCGGCCAGGCTGCGGCCTGGGCCGAAGCCCGTGCGGCCGAGTAGCGCGCCAGTGGAGCCGCCCATGGCCCCGCCGGTGCCGGATGACGTGCTGCGTCTCGTCGAGGCGTTCGTCTTCGCCAGCGCACAGCCGGTGACGGCGGCGGCCCTCCGGCCGCTCGTCCCCGAGCCGCTCGACCCGGCGGCGGTGCTGGACGCCCTGCAGGGGCGTTGCGCCACTCGCGGCGTCGTGCTGGTCGAGGTCGCGGGCGGCTGGGTGCTCCGCACCGCGCCGGATCTCGCGGCGGCACTCGGCACGGTGCTGGCGGCGCCGCGGCGGCTGTCCCGGGCCGGGCTGGAGGTGCTGGCAGTGGTGGCGCTGCACCAGCCGGTCACCCGCGCCGAGATCGAGGCCGTGCGCGGCGCGGCCCTGGCCCAAGCGACGATGGATGCCCTGCTCGAGGCCGGCCTGATCCAGCCCGCTGGCCGCAAGGAGGTCCCGGGCCGGCCAACCCTGTGGGCCACGACGCCCGGGTTCCTGGAGCGGTTCGGCCTGCGCAGCCTGCGCGACCTGCCCGGTGAGCAGGCCGCCGGACTGTTGGACCCCGGTGCCGCCATGGCCCGCAGCGCGACCGGCCAAGCGCCATGAGTCCGCGTCCCCCGGCTCCTGACGGCCACGGCCGGGACAGCGCCGTGCCAGGCCCCGTGGCGCCGCTGGAACACAGCGTCGAGCCGACCGCCGCAGGGCAAGCCGCGCTCGACACCGCGCAGGCGCTGGCCCGCAAGGCGACCGCCCCGGCGACGCTGCGCGCCTACAAGGCCGACTGGACCCACTACGCCGCCTGGTGCGCGG
>JANXVC010000340.1 GCA_025351925.1 Rhodospirillales bacterium
CGACAGTCCCCTGAAGATGCTCAAGCGGCACCTGCGCGTCAGCTACGGCATGACGCCTGAGCAATACCGGGAGAAATGGAGGTTGCCGGCCGACTACCCCATGGTGGCGCCAAACTATGCCAGCCACCGCTCGAACCTCGCCAAGCAGATCGGCCTTGGCCGAAAGCCGGGAAGCTCGGCTCCGGAACAGATGAGCCAGACGGAGGACGATGAGCAGCCGGACCTGCCGGCTGAGCCCCCGATTATACAGAGCCGGGCACGACGCGCGCGCGGGTCAAAGGGCTAAGCTCTCGACCTACTTTCGGTCATAGCTTCTGGCGCATCTAAGCCGTTGAGACACTTGGAAGCGTGCAGCAACCCGGAAGTCTTGATTTTCGCATATCTGCGTATTTCGCATGGCTTGTGCTGCTTTTCTGTTCCTCTCAGCCGCACAGGCCATGAGCAGTTCCTGTAGGGATCGTCAACATACCCCAGCTAGGCTACTCGATCAAACTACGTAACGATGCGTTATGCATACGCACGACATGCCACTGATCTTCGTTGAAGACGACGTCGTCATTCGCGAGCTGACCATGGATTACCTGTAAGAGCACGGATACGAGGTGATCGGGGCTGCGACGGCCGAGGATGCCATGCAATGCCTGGCCATTGGCCCCGCTCCATTGCTGGCGGTGACGGACATCGACTTCGGCGCCGGACGCAACGGTCTTGAGTTTGCCGATTGGCTGCATGAGCGCTGGCCGGAACTCAATGTGTTCTTTGCCAGCGGCCGTCTTGACCGGCTGAATGGCCGCGCGTTCGACCCGCGTGAGACCTGTCTTGGCAAGCCGTTCAGCCTTGCCAAGCTGGTTGAGTTCGTAGGCAGGTCCCTGCCGCTCCCAATGGCAGGTAGCCCATAATCAGGGCCGCTCTCACTGAAGCGCAGGCGGATGGCACTTTGCCCGAGAATACTTGCAGAAAAATGGCGGCACCTTGCAGCGCCGCCGAGTTTAGGGAGGAAGATACGTCTTGCGGAAGCCAAAATGCCGCCGCCCTTCAAAGGTAGTGGCGTCATGATGTTTTGCAACCTAAGTTAGCTAAGTCTTACAACTTCGGCGTGTTCTATAGGATGATAGATGCCCGCATAACATCGGATGATTGTTGCAAAAAGCTATAGAACTTACAATGGTGCGTCGGTTGATTGAGTCAACTCGCTTTGACGGCATGGTTTAATCAAGGGCCTGACTCTAGGTCCGTTCACGCGGGATAGTGTCCTCGCCGCGATGGCGGTGAGCGTCAAACGACTATGCTCTATCCGACTCAGAAGCGCTGAAGCCACGACACACTAGAAAGTTGTGGTAAGTAGAAATATTCCCTTGAATGTTCTCACATAGCCGTGATGTATGGGCTAACACGTCGCGAGAGCCTCGATCATGGTCACCACCAGCCGGCCCGATGCGACGTCCTTCTCCTTGTCTCAGCTGCAGACCCTTATGGCGTGGGGCGCGAGCCGGCCTCTAGGTTTCGCGGTTCGGATCATGAACGACCACGAGGACTACGCCGAGCTGGCCGAGCTCTACACGCACGACAAGATGAGCCCGCTCTGGTTCCTGAATGCTACCCTGGCCGGGACCGTCGTGATTGCCAGGCCATCCGGCGCCGACCAGGAGCTCGGCACGGTCGAGGAGGCGCTGGCCCGGGTGCTGGAGCTGGAACGGCCAGCGCCGGATGCGGTCTGCCCCATGCGCGCCCGTGCGCAGCGTGGCTGCCAGCGCCCCTTGCGCTCCTACGGCCCGTGACTGTGCGAGCTCGCCGCACTGCTGGAGCCCGCTATGATGCTGGCCGGAGGCACCGGGCTGCCCAGTGCCGCCCTGTCGGCCCAATGCTCTCAAGGGACGAGGCAGCCCAGTTCGCGGCCTTGCGGACCATTTTGCCTGCGGGCTGGGTTGCCGAGCTGCAGGCAGAAGTCGAGATGGCGTGGGTCGCATTTATCTACGATGCCGAGGCACCCAGAAGCCGGCCGATGTTCACCGTCTGCCGCTGGGACGACCGCGTGGGCGTGCTCGCGCAGTGGATGAACGGTGCCGCATGCTCGGCCACTGCATTCACCGAGCTGGAGCCCATTCTGGAGCTGGTCCTGGACGGCATCTTCGCTTCCATGCAGGCGCATCTGGCGACCGTGCCGACTGAGAGCCGAGCGTGCACCCAGCACTGACCCGAGACGACCAGTGCAGACGCTGGTCGCACAACAGGACGCGAGGCGGCCAGCGCCCGCGCACAGGCGGCGCTGGCGGAGAAAACAGGGGCACGAAGCTGTAAAGTGACTGAGGCGTCTTGCTGCCGGATCCCACCAAGGCCGGCGCCGACCGCATCGCCGAAACCGACCGTCTCCCGCAAGCTGGCAGCACGAAACGTATTAACAGCACGGGGCGGCGCTTGGACAGGTCGGGCACTTAAACACCGACTGGCACAAGAAAAGGTCTCAAGATGGGTGATCTTTACGACGCAGACGTGTTGGAGTGGTCTGATTACCAAGCCCGGCTCTTGCGTCAGCACGTGGCTGGTGAAGCCGGCTACGAAACACCCGACTGGGTCAACATCATCGAGCAAATCGAGAGCGTGGGCCAAAGCCAGGTCGATGCCATAGCGTCGTGGTGGTGCCAGGCGCTCCTCTACGATCTCAAAGCTGAGGCATGGCCGTTGTTGCGCGATGTCCCGACCTGGCGCGGCAAAGCGCGCGGGGTCCGTGCGCTGGCGAGGCGCAAGTATCGACCATCCATGCGGCAGAGGATCAACGTTTCCGGCCTCTACGCCGAGGCGTTATCGACTTTGCCCGACACCATCGAAGGACAGCCACCCCTTCCGGTGCCGACAACCTGCCCGGTGACGCTGGACGAACTGCTCGGGGGTGAATTCTAACTCGAGGTCAGTTCTCAAACGGCCTCAGCATCTTGCATCGGGCACCCCCCAATCTCCATTAAACCGTGCCGTAAGCTCCCGATGACAACTTCAAGGGCGCCGTCAAGTCGGGTCAGAAGAAGCTATGGGGCGACCGGCGGGAGTTGGCATCATCGTCGGTAGCTCCAACGGATGGATGTTCCCTATGACCCAAGTTGATGACCTGAGCCGCTCTCTCGCCGTCTTTGACCAGAACACCAGTTTACCAGCGCATAAGCCTACGACAGAGGTGGGTCAAAGTTGGGCTCATCCGCAACCTCGGTGCAGCGTGTGGCATCGGCGGGCAGAGAGAGCACATAGCATGAACAGTCCGGAGTTCATGCTGTTCCATGCCCAAGCGCCTTCTGCCTCTCGTGCCTGCCAACCTCGTGGTCGATCAGGTGCTGCCCGCCCCTGACCACGTCACCGTCATGTGCCGGTCCCGCATCACCGCTCCGGTTTGTCCCGGTTGCGGTCACCCATCATCGCGGCTGCACAGCAGCTATCCCCGCCGACTGGCGGACCTCCCCTGGCAAGGCCGTCGCGTGCAGGTCGAGGTGCAGGTGCGCCGACTTCGCTGTGGGCGGCCCGGCTGCGTGCACCGCATCTTCGCTGAGCGCTTGCCCGCCGTTGCCGGGCCGTATGCCCAACGGACAGCGCGCCTGGGCAGTCTTCAGCACCATATCGGCCTGGCACTGGGCGGCAAGGCCGGCGCGTGCCTGGCCGAGCGGATTGGCACGCCCGTAAGCGGTGCGACCTTGCTCCGCCTTGTCCGACGCGGCGCACCTGCGACGCCCGCCACGGCACCGCGCGTGCTCGGGGTGGATGACTGGGCCTGGCGCCGCGGTCAGCGTTACGGCACGGTTCTCGTAGACCTCGAACGTCATGTCGTTGTTGACCTGCTACCCGACCGAGAGGCGAACAGCTTCGCAGCCTGGCTGCGCGCCCATCCCGGCGTCGAGGTGATCGCCCGCGATCGTGGCGTGAGCTACGCCGATGGAGGCCGTCGCGGTGCGCCCGATGCCGTCCATGTCGCGGACCGGTGGCACCTGCTGGAGAACTGCAGCGCTGCGGTTCTTGAGGCAGTGAAGCGGAACATGCCCGCACTCCGGGCTGCGGCCCAGCCCACCACCACCGCTCTCGCGGCCGTAGCGATAACCGTGGTGCCCGCGGCGGACCCGGACGCGCCACCAACGATGACGAGCGCCCAGCGGCTGCAGTACGAGGGATGGCAGCGGCGTGTCCAGGTCCATGGCGAGGTGATGCGCTTGCACCAGCAAGGTGTTTCGGTCCGCCAGATCGCCCGCGAGTTGGCGCTGTCGCGCAACACAGCGCGGCGCTGGATGCGTGGTGAGCAACCCGAGCTGCACCGGCCACGAATACACTCGCTCGACCCCTGGCGGGCGGTGCTGGAACGGCGCTGGGCAGAGGGCTGCCGCAACGGCGCCCAGCTCTGGCGGGACCTGCGCGATGCCGGCTTTGCAGGCGGGCTGCGCGTCGTCACGGAATGGGCCAGCCGGCAGCGGCTGGCGGGGCCGGAGCAACAGCCTGGACCAGCGCCAGCCTCGGCCGTGCAGCCCCCCACTCGGTCTGTCGCATACCCGGCGCGGCGGGTGGCTCGAATGCTGACGGCCGACCTGGCGGTGCTTGCCGAACCGGACCTCGGCTATGTCGAACGGCTGCTGGCACTGTCACCGGCGCTGGCCATGGTTCGCGACCTCGCCCAGCGTTTCGGTGCCATGGTTCGCGCACACGTTGCAGATGCGCTCACCCCTTGGCTGACCGAGGCTGAGAATAGCGAGTTGCGTGGCTTCGCCGCCGGCCTGCGTCAGGACGAGCAGGCCGTGCGCGCAGCCCTGCTGCTGCCCTGGAGCAGCGGCCAGGTCGAGGGACAGGTCACTCGCTTGAAGCTGGTCAAACGCCAGGGATACGGACGCGCAAAGCTCGACCTGCTCAGGGCACGTATGATCCATACCGCATGACAATGACCTGCACCGAGGTTGCGGATGAGCCAA
>JANXVC010000080.1 GCA_025351925.1 Rhodospirillales bacterium
TCTTGGAGGCGGTGATCGCCGGGCAGTGCATGGCGGGCGGCTTCGTCGCCGGGTGCCTCGGCATCGACGCACCTGACCCGGCGTTCCGCGCGCAGGTGGCGACCGCAACCCTCGAACGCCCGGTGCGCACCGTCGTCAGCAACTCGTTCGGCTTCGGCGGCATCAACTGCAGCCTGGTCCTCGGCACGCTGCATTGAGCGCACTCACCGCAGGCATTATCGGCGTGTCGATCTGGGGCCCGGGGCTGGAGGGCTGGGCCGCGAGCCAGCCCATCCTGGCCGGAGCCGTTCCCTACGAGGCCAAGTCGTCCCCGCCGCCGACGCCCGCGATCCTGGCATCCACCGAACGGCGCCGCACCGGGCCCGTCGTGCGCCTGGCGCTCGCCGTCGCGCATGAGGCAGCACTGGCGTCCGGCTTGCCGCCCGGCAGCCTGTGCAGCGTGTTCGGCAGCAGCAACGGCGACGGCGTGGTGGTCGGCGGCATCCTGGAGGCGCTAGCGACGGCGCAGGGCGATGAGCGCGTGGTGTCGCCGACCGCGTTCCACAACTCGGTGCACAACGCCGCCGCCGGGTATTGGTCGATTGCGACGGCCAGCCAGCAACCGGCGACCTGCCTAGGCTGCCACGACTGGACCTGGGCGGCGATGCTGCTCAAGGCGATGGCGGACGTCGCGGCCGACGGCGAGCCGGTGCTGCTGTGCGGCTACGACTATCCGCTGCCGACGCCGCTCGCGGCACTGCGCCCGACGACGGCAGCGTTCGGCGTCGGGCTGGTGCTGGCGCCGCTGGGAATGGGATCGCCGGTCGCGACGATCCAGGTCGCCTACGCCACCAAGGCGCCGGCGCTGGGCGCTTGGGCGCCGCGCAACACCGCGCTGCACGCGTTGGCGGCCGGCAACCCCGTCGCACAGTCGTTGCGATTGCTGGAGACATTGGCGCTCGGGACCGCGGATCAGCACGCGGTCGCCTATCTTGACGGACGCCTGGATATCGAGGTGCGGCCGTGATCGACATCGCCGCTTTGGTGCCGCACGCCGGCGCCATGGTGCTGCTCGACCGGGTCGAGGCGTGGGACGCGTGCCATATCCTATGCCGGGCGCGGTCGCATTTGGACGGCGCAAACCCGCTGCGGCGCGACGGGCGGCTGGCGACGTGCTGCGGCATCGAGTACGCGCTGCAGGCGGCGGCGCTGCACGGTGCGCTGATCGCGGGCGGAGTGGTGCAGCGGGCCGGATACGTCGCGGCGTTGCGCGCCGTGGCGCTGCATGTTGACCGGCTCGATATGGCCAGCTTCGGCGAGCTGCGGGTGGGCGCGCGGCTGGAGCGGCAGGAGGCGACCGGCATCATCTACGCGCTTGAAATCCAGACGGCCGACGGCACGCCGCTGCTGTCCGGCCGCGCCACAATCGCGCTTCCTGCATGAAGCGCGCTTTGGTCACCGGCGGCGCCAGCCCGCTAGGTGCACCCATCTGCCGCAGCCTGGCCGCACAGGGCCTGCACGTCGTGATTCATGCCCACGCTGGTCTTGCACGTGCCGAGGCGCTCGCCGCTGAGATCACCGCCGGCGGCGGCTCGGCCGAGGCATTGTGCTGCGACCTCGCCGACTTCGCCGCTACTGAAACCGCTATGCTGGGCCTGCTGGCGCAGGGCGCGCCGCAAGTGGTGGTGCACAACGCCGGCACCCACGCCGACGTGCCGATGGCGGGCATGAGCGCCGCGCAGTGGAGCAGCGTGCTCGACGTGTCGCTGGGCGGTTTCTTCAGCGCGGTCCGGCCATTGCTGCTGCCGATGATGGCGACGCGCTGGGGCCGGATCATCGCCGTGTCGTCCGTCTCAGCGCTGATGGGCAACCGCGGGCAGGTAAACTACGCTGCCGCCAAGGCCGGGCTGATCGGCGCGGTGAAGTCGCTGTCGCGCGAGGTCGCGAGCCGCGGCATCACGGTGAACGCCGTGGCGCCCGGCGTCATCGCCTCGCCCGCGGTGGACGCGGCCCTGAACGCCGAGCGCATCGCCAAGATCGTGCCGATGAAGCGGCCGGGCCGGCCGGAGGAGGTGGCGGACCTCGTCGCCTTCCTGGCCTCCGAGCGCGCCGGCTATATTACCGGGCAATGTGTATCGATCAACGGCGGAATGGCTTGACCCATCGACCCCTGCCAAGACAGTTTAGGCAAGAAGGAGAGCCTGGCATGACGGACGCAGCGCAGGATTGCGACATCCTGATCATCGGCGGCGGCCCGGCCGGCTCGACCGCGGCGGCGTTGCTGGCGGGGCGCGGGCGGGACGTCGTGCTGCTGGAAAAGACCGAACACCCGCGCTTCCACATCGGCGAGTCGCTGCTGCCGCGCAACACCGCTTTGCTCGATCGGTTAGGCTTGCGGGAAAAGGTCGCCGCCATCGGCGTGCACAAGCCCGGCGCCGAGTTCGTCTCCGACGCCACTGGGCAGAGCGTCCATTTCGCTTTCGCGCTCGGCCTCGACAAGCAGTACACCTATAGCTGGCAGGTCCGCCGGGCCGAGTTCGACGAGCTGCTGTTCCGCACCGCCCAGGCTCGCGGCGCCTGCGCGCAGGAAAACATCCGGGTGACCGAGCTGCAGTTCGCCCCGCCGGGCGGGCGCGCCCAGGTAACGGCGACCGGGCCGGATGGTGAGACACGCCGCTACGCACCCCGCTTCGTGCTGGACGCATCGGGCCGCGATACCTTTTTGGCGGCCAAGCTCCGCACCAAGGAAAGCAACAAGAACAACACCACCGCCGCCCTGTATGCGCATTTCCGCAACGTCGAACGGCGCAGCGGCGAGCTTGAGGGCTACATTACCGTCCACC
Organism: Rhodospirillales bacterium; assembly: GCA_025351925.1. Lineage (GTDB taxonomy): Bacteria > Pseudomonadota > Alphaproteobacteria > Acetobacterales > Acetobacteraceae > CAHJXG01. The sequence goes on from JANXVC010000080.1 coordinate 2,823, forward strand.
TGGCCGAGGATGGCTGGTTCTGGATGATCCCGCTGCCCGACGACGTGATGAGCGTCGGCTTCGTCGGCGATCAGTCCGCATTCAAGGGCCGTTGCGGCACCCCGCACGACCTGTTCATGGATCGCATTAACGGCAGCCCGACCGTCGGAGCCCGGATGCGCCACGCCGAATTGCTGTCCGAGGTGACCAGCACGGGCAACTACTCGTATCGCTCCACCGCCGCCTGGGGTGAGGGGTACATGCTGATCGGCGACGCGTTCGGCTTCGTGGACCCGGTGTTCTCCAGCGGCGTGCTGCTGGCGATGACCGCGGGCGAGCTGGGCGCCGACGTCGCCGACACCTGGCTCGACAACCCGGCCGCCGGGCGCGCGAAGGCCCAGCGCGTGGAGCGCGACGTCAAGCACGCCATGCACCGCATCAGCTGGCTGATCTACCGCATCAACACTCCCGCGCTGCGCCATCTGTTCATGGGCCCGAAGAACGTGCTGCGGATGCGCGACGGCCTCGTTAGCCTACTCGCCGGCAATTTGCGCGGGAGTTGGAATTCGGTGATTCCCGTGCTGGCGTTCAAGGGGGTGTTCTACGCGATGTCGCTAGCGATGCGCCTGGGGCTGCATCCAAGGCCGCCCGTGGCGCCGGCGCAACTCGCCGCTGCCGAGTAGGCCGGCGGCAGCCGGTCCACGTCATAACCAGAACTCATCGCCGGTTATGCGTGCATTTGCCGAAATCACCATGCTAGCGTCCTCCAACGGCCGGATCGGCACGTGTTCTGGCCCCCCCGCACGCGATGCGTGCGGCAACAAGGAGGGATGCGATGTCTGAGCTTTCGACGGTTGATCGTGAGGTCGCGGCACCCCGGCCGGTGGTGCGCCGGATCGATTTTGCCGACCTGCAGGCCGCCCTTGCGGAGGGCTGGACCGACTTCCTCGCCATCCCCACGCAGTTGGTGTTCCTTTGCATCCTATATCCAATTATCGGCCTGGTGGCGGCCCGGGTTGCGGTCGGCAATAATCTGCTGCCGCTCGCCTTCCCGCTCGTCGCCGGATTTGCGCTGGTCGGGCCGGTGCTGGCGGTCGGGCTGTATGAACTCAGCCGCCGACGGGAAGCCGGACTGCCAGTTTCGTGGCTCAATGCGTTCGACGTGCTGCGCAACCCGGCCGTGCTGTCGGTTGCCGTGCTCGGCGGCCTGCTGTTCGTCATCCTCGCGGCATGGCTCGGCACCGCCCGGGCGATCTATTCCCTAACCATCGGCGGCGAAGCGCCGCTTGCGGTTGGGGATTTCATCGAAACCATCCAAGCGTCGCCGCACGCATGGGAATTGCTGATAGTCGGCAACGCGGTTGGCTTTTTGTTTGCACTGCTGGTGCTGACGATCGCCGCCGTGTCGTTCCCGCTGCTGCTGGACCGCAACGTCAGCCCGCTGGTGGCGGTGCAGACCTCGGTCCGCGCAGTCGTCCTGAACCCGGTGACGATGCTGGGTTGGGGCTTCATCGTCGCGGCGGTTCTGCTGCTGGGTTGCTTGCCGCTGTTCGTCGGACTCGCAGTCGCTATGCCGGTGCTTGGCCACGCTACCTGGCACCTGTATCGCCGGGCGGTGGCACCGGCCTGACCGGAAAAACTCACCATTAATTGGTAGCGGCGGACGGATTTGAACCGCCGACCAAGAGATTATGATTCTCCTGCTCTACCACTGAGCTACGCCGCCGTGCCGGGCGCGTCATATGACCCAGCGCCGCCCAGGCGTCAATCCGCGGCGTCAACCGCGTTCGATGAAGCCGCCGCCCAGCACGCGGTCGCCATCGTAAAAAACACAGGCCTGGCCCGGCGCCGCCAACGTCGGCGTGTCGAGATGCACCCGGGCGCCAGTCTCGGTCGCCTCGACCATTGCCGGATGCGGCGCCTCCCGCGCGCGCAGCTTTACCGTGCAGCGCAATGACGCCGCGGGAGGGTCGATCAGCCAGTTGACCCCGCTCAGACGCACGCGGTCGCTGCCCGCAGTGCGCGGCCCCACCACGATACGACGCTTGCTTGCGTCCACCGCCAGCACCGCCTGGCGCTGCCCGCCATCGAACGAAGCGGAGCCCAGCGCCTTGTTTTGCCCCACAGTGTAGCGCGCCACGCCGGTGTGCCGCCCCAGCACGCGCCCGTCCCGGGTCACGATCTCGCCCGTTCCCTTGGCCTCCGGACGCAGGCGGCCTACCAAATCTGCGTAGGAGCCGCTGGGGACGAAGCAAATATCCTGGCTGTCCGGCTTGGCCGCGACCGCTAGGCCGAGCCGGGCGGCATGCGCGCGCACCACATCTTTGTCGGGCATGTCTCCGAGCGGAAAGCGCGAGAACGCAAGCTGGTCGCGGGTCGTCGCGAACAGGAACCAGCTTTGGTCACGTGCCGGGTCAGCGGCACGGTGCAGCTCCGGACCGCTCACGCCCTCAACACGCCGGACGTAGTGCCCAGTCGCCATCGCCTCCGCGCCAAGGTCGCGCGCCAGGCCCAGCAGATCGGTGAACTTCACCGACATGTTGCAGCGCACGCAGGGCACCGGCGTCTGTCCGGCCGCATAGCTATCGGCGAAATTGTCGATCACGGCGCTCTGGAACCGTGCCTGCGCGTCGATCACGTAGTGCGGGATGCCAAGGCGGTCCGCGACGTCACGCGCGTCGTAGATATCCTGTCCGGCGCAGCACGCACCCCGACGGCCGACGGCAGCGCCATGGTCGTAAAGCTGCAGCGTGGCGCCGATGACCTCATGCCCGGCCTCGTGCAGCAGCCCAGCCACCACGCTGCTGTCCACGCCGCCGGACATCGCGGCGACGATGCGCATGATGCGTTTCCTTAACCCTGGGCGTTGCGCGTCGCGGCGGGCAGCTTCACCACCAGCCCGTCCAACGCCGTCGTCATGACGATCTGGCAGCCAAGGCGGGACGTGGTCTCCAGTCCGAATGCCAGGTCCAGCATGTCCTCCTCGTCCTCGGTCGGCTTCGCGAGCCGCTGGAACCAGGCGGACTCCACGATAACGTGGCAAGTGGAGCAGGCGAGCGAGCCTTCGCAGGCGCCCTCGATATCCACGCCGTGGCGGTGCGCGATCTCGAGCACCGACAAGCCCAGCGGCGCCTCGACCTCGCGGGGTGCGCCGTTGCGTTCGATGAAGGTCATCTTGGGCATCTCAGGCCTCGGCGTTAAGGGCAGGGTTTAAGGCAGCGGCGACCAATGCCTCGACGGCGTAGTCCACATCGGCGGCGGAGGTAAAGCGTCCGAGGCCCAGGCGCAAGGTCCGCGCCGCCGCGGCATCCGTCAGGCCCAGCGCGCGCAGCACGTAGCTCGGCTCGATCGCGGCCGAGCTGCAGGCGGAACCGGTGGACACGCACAGCTCCGGCACGGCCCGCATTAGGTCCAGCGCCGGAACGGGAAAGGTGAGGTTGAGGTTGCCTGGGATACGGTGCCGCAGCGATCCGTTCATCCGCAGCCCCGGCATATGGCGGCTCAGCTCGGTCAGCAGACGATCGTGCAATCCAGCCAGACGCAAAGCCTCGGCGTCCATCTCCAGACACGCCAGCCGGCAGGCCTCGCCCAATCCGACCACCAACGGCGTTGGCAGCGTGCCGGAGCGCAGCCCACGCTCCTGTCCGCCGCCGGAGAACAGCGGCGCGAGCCGGACGCGCGGCCGGCGCCGGACGAACAGCGCACCGACACCTTTTGGGCCATACAGCTTGTGGCCGCTTAGGCTCAGCAGGTCGATCCCCTGTACATCGAGCGGAATTTTGCCGACCGCCTGCGCCGCGTCGGTGTGGAACAGCGCGCCGGCGTCCCGCGTGATCGCCGCCAGGCTGGCGATGTCCTGGATCACGCCGGTCTCATTATTTACGGCCATGACGCTGACCAGCAGGGTCGGCTCAACCAGCGCTGTCCGCAGCACGTCCGGGTCCAAGCGGCCGTCCGGCTCGACCGGCAGAACGATGGGCTCGAACCCGTCCTCGGCGGTGTCCGCCACGCTCTCCAGCACGCATTTATGCTCGGTCGCCACGGTGATCACCCGGCGGCGCGGGTCGCCCATGCGCTTCGCGTGCCGGGCGGCTCCCTTGATCGCGATGTTGTTGGCCTCGGTCGCGCCGGAGGTCAGCACGATCTCCCGCGGCTCCGCACCGATCAGGGCGGCGATCTCCGCCCGTGCCGCCTCGACGGCAGCCTCGGCGTCCAGCCCCATCTGATGCTCGGCGCTATGCGGGTTGCCGTACCGTTCGGTGAACCACGGCAGCATGACCGCCAGCACCCGGGGATCGCAGGGCGTGGTCGCCTGATTGTCGAGATAGACGGGACGGTTCGGACGCATGGCAGCGATATGGCGCTAGGCGGCCCGTTTCGCCAGCCGTCCGGCCATCACCGCATAGGCGTCCTGAAACGCCTGCACGTCATCCCAGGTCGCGTTCCACGGCAGGCTGACGCGGATCGCCTGACCGGCCAATGCGCCGGCTTGCATTGCTTCGAGCACGTGGCTCCGCGCGACCTTGCCGCTGCTGCAGGCGGCGCCGGCGGACACCGCGACGCCCGCGAGGTCGAGCGCGATCACCTGAGTATCCGCGCGCACGCCGGGCAGCGCCAGGCAGCTTGTGTTGGGCAGGCGGTTGCTCCCGCCCAGCACGATGGCCCCGCAGCGGACAGCGTGAGCTTCGGCGGCGTCGCGCATTGGCCCCACATCAGGGCGAGGCACCTGGGCAGCCGCCGCGAAACCGACGATGCAGGCCAGCGCCGGCGTTCCGCCACGACGCCCACGCTCCTGCCCGCCGCCTCGGACCAGCGGCGCGATCTCCCGCCCCGGCGCCAGCAGCAGCGCGCCGGCGCCCTTTGGACCACCCAGCTTATGGGACGACAGCACCATGCTGTCGGCGTCGAGCGCTGTCATATGCGTGCCGATCCGTCCGGCGGCCTGAACGGCATCGACGTGCAGCAGCGCGCCGTGTCTGTGGCAGAGCGCCGCGGCGGCTTCGATCGGCTGCAGCGTGCCGGTCTCGTTGTTTGCGAGCATCAGGCAAACCAGCGCTGGCGAGGCGCCAAGCATTTGCGCCAGCGCCTCCAGGTCGGCGACGCCGTCCGCATCCACCGGCAGGATTTCGGCGCCGGGTGCGGCGGCGCGTACGGCGTCGTGCTCCGTGGCGCCGATGATCACGCGCCGCCCTGGCGACAGCCCGGCGATGGCCAGCGCGTTGGCCTCGGTGCCGCCAGAGGTGAACACGACACCCTCGGCGTGCGCTCCGAAACTCTGAGCGATCGCGGTCCGAGCGTCCTCCAGCGCGCGCCGTGCGGCACGGCCGGCGGCGTGCAGCGAGGCCGGGTTGCCGATCAGATCGAACGCCGCCAACGCAGCGGCGCGCGCCGCTGGCAGCAGCGGCTCCGTCGCATTGGCGTCGAGATAGGCCATCACTCGGCCGCGGTGGACCGGCTCATGGCGGTCACCCGGGCCTCGAGCGACAACAGCTCGGCCCGCAGCGCTTCGAGGTTGCGGACCAGCGGATCGAGCGTTTCCTCGCAGGGCGTGCCGTAGGCTACGAAGATAGGCACCGGATTTTGCGGCCGTAGGTAGTCCCGCTTCATCGGGTCGCGCTCGACCGGGCGGGCCGGGATGCCGACGACAGTAACGCCCGCCCCGACCGGCTGCACAACAACGGCATTGGCGCCGACCCGTGCGCCGTCGCCGATCAGGATGTCGCCCAGGATCTTCGCCCCGGCGCCGACGATCACGTTGTTGCCAAGGGTCGGATGCCGCTTGCCCCGTTCGCTGCTGGTGCCGCCAAGCGTCACGCCATGATAGAGATAGACGTCATCGCCGACCTCCGCCGTCTCGCCGATGACGACGCCCATGCCGTGATCGATGATCAGCCGACGGCCGATACGCGCGGCGGGATGGATTTCAATGCCTGTCAGGAAGCGGCCAAGGTGCGCCGAGATGCGGGCCAGAAGAAACATATTGCGGCGCCATAGGCCGTGTGAAAGCCGGTGCCAGATGACGGCATGCAGGCCTGGGTAGCATAACAGCACCTCGATCCGGGATCGGGCGGCCGGGTCGCGTTGGCGATACGCGCTGATGGCCTCACGCAGAAACATGAATGCCATGCGACAATTCCGTTATGTGTTTAGGGCGTGGCCCGCTTATATAGGATGTATCCACGGTTTAACGCCTCCTGCCGGCAAATAGAATTCCGGAGGCGGCGTTAATCCGAGCTAGGCTGTTTGCAGGGCGGGGTCAACTCGCCTGGCTGGCGGCCAAATAGGAAATGTTCATTGGAAGCGGTTGGCGCGACGCTTGGGCACTGCCCAGCATAGCCCGCCGCGGCAGCGACCGACGGCCCGGCTTGGCTGCGGAGAGAAGGAAGTCTGGACACCATGCCTGAGGTAATGTTCGCCGGCCCCGATGGCCGTCTTGAGGGACGCTACCACCACTCCAAGGAGACCGGCGCCCCGCTGGCGCTCATCCTGCACCCGCATCCGATGCATGGGGGCACGATGAACAACCGTATTTCGTACACCATGTATCAGTCTTTCCAAAAGCTCGGCTTTTCGGTGATGCGGTTCAATTTCCGCGGCGTGGGCCGTAGCCAGGGCAAGTACGACGGCGGCTTCGGTGAGATCAGCGATGCCGCCGCGGCGCTCGACTGGATGCAGATGGTCAACCCGAATTCGGCCGGGCTGTGGATCAGCGGCTACTCCTTCGGCGCCTTCGTCGGCATGCAACTGCTGATGCGCCGGCCAGAGATTTCTGGATGGGTCAGCGTCGCGCCGCCCGCTAATCACTATGATTTCGGCTTCCTGGCCCCCTGCCCATGCGGTGGACTGCTGCTGCACGGCGACAATGACGAGTTGGTGCCGGAGCCTGCGGTGCGGAAGCTGGTGGACAAGCTGAACACGCAGAAGAACGTTCAGGTTGACTATCGCGTCTATGCCGGCGCTGACCACGTGTTCGCCACCCACGCCGAGCACGTCGGCTTGGCGATCGAGGAGCACGTCGGCCAGATCCTGGCCCGCAAGGCACTCGCACTCGCAGCCGACTAAATTCTTCTGCTGTAGGATGCCGCTCCCTAGCCTCTCTCCTTTGGGGACTGAGATTAGGGATTGGTAGGCCCGGGTACCAGGCTCGTCATGCGTTGACCCTATGCGACCGGGGCGTTTCCGCAGATGACCGCCGTTGGATCGCCACGCAGCACCCGGTGGTTTGTTCCTTCGGCACCACGGCTAAACTCTATATCGAAAATGTTCGTGCCGACCCGCAAGTCTAGCAGCGTCACGTCCGGCAGCCATTCCGGTAAGACCGGGTTGACCCGCAGGACGCCCGCTGGCGCGTCAAGCTGCAGCCCAAGGATTGCCTGCACCAATGCGAACACCGATCCCGCCGCCCAGGCCTGCGGCACGTTCGCGCCCAAATACTGCACCGGAAAGTTCGTCGCGTCGCGCTGCACGCCGGAATATAGCTCTGGAAGTTGACGCTGGGTAAAGAACCCGGCCGCGCGGTTGATGTCCTCCGCCACTGCATTGGCCTCCGTATGGAAGCCATAACGTTTAAAGCCCAGTGCAATCAAGCTGTTGTCGTGCGGCCATACCGAGCCGTTCTGGTAGGAATACGGGTTATACGACGGATTGTCCGACGTCAGCGTGCGGATGCCCCAGCCGCTCCACATGTCAGGCTGCATGAGCCGGGCCACCACCCGTCCGGCGCGCTCGGGCGGCACGATGCCTGACCATAACAGGTGCCCGACGTTGGAGGCCACCGTCCAGACCGGGCGCTTGTTGCCATCGAGGCAGAAGGCGTAGCAGCCGTCGGCCTCATTCCAGAACACTTCGTTGAAATGTGCATAGAGCGCATCCGCCTTGGCATTCAGCGCCGCCGCCCGGCTGGCATCGCCCAGCGCGCCGTAGACCTCCGCCATGCCTCGCCAGGCCGCATAGACATAGCCCTGCAGCTCGCATAAAGCCTTTGGTCCACGCACCAGGCTGCCGTCCAGGTTGACCACCGCCTCGCCGGAGTCTTTCCAACCGACGTTTTCATAGCCCTGGCCGGACCGGGTGCCATACTCCTGAAAACCGTCACGGTCGCGGTCGCCGTAGTCGTCGATCCAGGACAGGCACCCCTCCGCTGTCGCGATATGCCGGCGCACCAGGTCCAGGTCGCCGGTCGCCCGCCACGCCGCGTGCAGCGTGACCAGATAGAGCGGCGTCGCATCCGCCGTGCCGTAGTACGGGGTGTGCGGAATCAGCCGCAGCGCCGCCAGCTCGCCCTGACGCAGCTCATGCAGAATCTTGCCAGGCTCAGCGTCGCGGTAGTCGTCGAGCGTGGTAGCCTGCCACTCCCCCAAGATCTCAAGCGCCGCGTAGGCAAATTCCGTGTCTAGGATCAACGTCTGCAACGCGACGATCAGCGTATCCCGGCCAAATAGCGCCACGAACCACGGCAGCCCCGCCGCGGTGATGAATGCGGTGCCGCCATTGCCCGGCACCGGCAGCCGGAGCGCTGCAATGTCCTCCACCGCCTGATCGAACAGCCGTTCGAACGCGTGAACGCTGCTATGGAGCTTCAGGATGCCGGCCTGCCAGCCCGAAAGTGCCCGTGCCTGCGGGCTTGCTGCGTTCAACAGGCACTCGGACGGTGCTGGGAACACGCGGGTGCCGTCGGTAAGTTCATAGAGCAGCGACCCGATGCCGGTTTGGCCGGGCTGCAGCTCAACGGCGAAGCTGATCCGGCCATTGGCATAGACCGCCGGCGTGTTGCCCTCCGCCGAGATCACGACCCTGCGGAAGAACTCGCCATTCCGGTAGCCGATGGACAGCGTCTGCGCGTCATCCGACCAAGTGCTGCTGATGCGGCCGCGCCGCACGATGCGGCCCTTCTTCACCTCGAAGATGTCGGCGAAGTCGCTGCGGACAACGATCTCCAAATTGAACCGCACCGCCGCACGGCCAAAGTTGGTGACCTCGTAGCTCTCATGCATGCCACCGTCGATCATGCGGCTGAGCACAAGGCTGAGCGTTCGGGCCGGAACGTCGCCGCTCTCACTGGGGAAGCCGCGATTGGTCAGGAAGATGCGGGCTGCATAGTAGCTGGGCGCCCCGCTGTTCACCAACTCCCAGCCTTCGCCATTGGCATAGAGGGCGTAGGCACTAATCAGGCGGGTATCGTAGAAATACAACCCCTTGTCGGTCGGCCATAGGATTTGGCCATCCGGCTCGGAAATCAGGACGGTGTGCCCCTGGTGGATCGCGAGTTGGGCCGGACCAACCTTGATCTCCAGGGGCACGGGACGGTTAGGCCGGCTGGAAAGTTAGCGAGACGCCATTCATGCAGTAACGCAGGCCAGTGGGCGCCGGGCCGTCGGGGAACACGTGGCCGAGATGGCTGCCGCAATTGCTGCAATGCACCTCAGTGCGGACCATGCCCCAGGCGCGGTCCTCGGTGGTGCCGACCGCATCGCGCGCGACAGGCTGGAAGAAGCTGGGCCAGCCGGTGCCGCTCTCAAACTTGGCGTCCGTCTTGAACAGCGCCTGGCCGCAGCCGGCGCACTCATAGGTGCCGTCGCGCTTCTCGGCGTTCAACGGGCTGGTGCAGGCGCGCTCGGTGCCGTGGCCGCGCATGACTTTGAACTGCTCGGGCGTCAGTCTCGCGTGCCATTCGGCGTCGGTGCGGGTGAAGGCATACGCCTCGGCGGGCTTGGTCTTGGCAGAAAATAGGGACATCGTGACCTCCTCAGATCAATGAGTGTGATATGGGGAGCGATCCATCCTACAGGAAGCCCGTCGAGAACCAGGGCACCGCCGCAACCAGGATGAGGCCGGCGATCAGCGCACCCATATACGGCCAGATCCGCCGCATCGCCGCATCCGGACTGACGCGGCCGATGGCGCAGGCGGCGTAGTAGCCGACCCCGAACGGCGGCGCGAACAGCCCCACCCCCATGGCGAGCACCACGACCATCGCATAGTGCACGTCGTTGATCCCCAGGCTTTTGGCGATCGGGAACAGCAAGGGGCCGAATAGCACGATGGCCGGGATGCCCTCCAGGATGCTGCCGAGGATCACGAATGCCACGACGCTGATGGCCATGAAGCCGTGTGCGCCGCCGGGCACGCTGGCCATGGCTTGCGCCAGGGACCGGGAGAAGCCGGACTGCGTCAGCGCCCAGGCCATGCCGGTCGCCGTGCCGATGATGAACAGGATCGCGCCCGACAGGCAGGCAGTCTCGACCAGCATGGGATACAGCCGGCCCCAGTCGAATTTTCGATACAGCAGCAGCCCCGCCACGACCGAGTAGGCGATGCCGATGGTGCTGACCTCGGTCGCGGTCGCCACGCCCTGAACCACCGCGGCGCGGATCAGGAATGGCAGGATCAACGCCGGCAGCGAGATCAGCAACGCGCGAAAGACCTCCTTTTTGCTGGCCCGGCGCACGCCCGATACGTCCTCATCACGCGACCGCCACCACGCGACGGCGGCCAGCGCTGCGGCCAGCACCAGCGCCGGCACCAGCCCGCCGGTGAACAGCCCGGCGATGCTGACCCCCGTCACCGAGCCAATCGTGATCAGCACGAGCGACGGCGGGATCGTCTCGCTCATGGCGCCCGACGCCGACAGCAGGGAGACCAGCTCGCCCTCATTGGCGCCGCGCTTTTTCATCTCCGGGAACAGCACCGGCGCCACCGCCGCCATGTCGGCCGCCTTGCTGCCCGAAATGCCGCTGACCAGGTACATCGCGCCCAGCAACACGTAGCTCAGCCCGCCTCGCACGTGCCCGAGCAGGCTCGCGAGGAAGTTGACCATCGCCAGCGCCATGCCGGTCATCTCGATCAATAGGCCCAAAAACACGAACAGCGGTACGGCGAGCAGGATGAGCGCGCTCATGCCCTCGTCCATACGGGACACTACGACGGTGAGCGGCGTGGTGGTGGTGGTCGCGAGGTAGGCGAGCGTCGCGAGGCCGAAGCTGAAGCCGATCGGCACGCCGAGCAGGACGCCGGCGCCGAGCAGCACCACGAAGAACAGCACGAGGTTCCAGTTGCCGACACCGTGCAGCGCCGGGCCGAGCAGCACCAGGGCCACCCCGAGCACCAGCAGCGCGCCGCCCACAGCAAGCAGATCCATCAGCCGCCCGCGCAGCAGGTGAATGGCGCAGGACGCCAGCATCAGCGCCACGCCCACCGGAATCGCCCCAGCGCGGATCATGTTCGACCAGCCCAGGGCCGGCGTCTCGATGAACCACTCGTCCTGCGCATACTCGGCCGCGTGCGGCAGGATCAGTGCCAGGAACAAAGCGGCGGCGCCGACCGCCAGCGTCTCCGCCCGTGCGCGCCACACCAGCGGACGCGAGCTGATGATGGCGGTCAGCCGCATGTGCTGGCCGCGCTGCAGCGCAATCACGCTGCCCAGCATCGCAAGCCACAGGAACAGGATGCTCGCGAGCTCGTCGGTCCAGACGATGGGGCGATGCAGCACGAAGCGCGCGAACACGCCAAGCGACAGCACGCCGATCTCCGTCAGCACCAGCAGCGCCGCGACCGCCTCGACGCCATGGCGCAGCACGCGCTCGATCAGGCCGGCGCTGGTCCGGGCCGGGATGAACTCGGCTGCGACGCTCATGACAGGTTCCCGACAGCACCCTCCAGGATGTCCCACGCCGCGTCGCCGTACTTGCCGCGCCACTCAGTGTAGAACCCGTTCTTCTTCAACGTCTCACGGAACGGCGCCGGGTCAACGTCATTGAAGACCAGGCCGGCGCCCGACAGCTTGCCGCGCAGCTCGGAGTTGAGCTTGGCAACGTCCGCCCGCTCATCCATGCCCGACTTGTTCACCTCGCGCGCCACGATCTCCTGCGCGTCCTTTGGCAGCCGCTCGAAGCTGCGGCGGTTGGCCAGGAACCAGTAGCCGTCCCACATGTGGTTGGTCATCGTGCAGAACTTCTGCACCTCGTAGATCTTGGCGGTATCGATCAGCACGAGCGCGTTCTCCTGCCCGTCCACGATCTTGGTCTGCAGCGCGGAATACACCTCGCTGAAGTTGATGCTGGCCGGCGACGCCCCGAGTGCGGTGAACATGCTGGTCCAGAGCGGGCTGACCGGCACCCGGATCTTCATGCCGCGGAAGTCCTCTGGCGAGGTGATCGGCTTCGTGCTGGTCGTGGTCTGCCGGTAGCCGTTATCCCAAATGCGGTCCATGGCGATCAGGCCGCGCTTGGCGATCTCGCCCCGGACAAAGGCGCCAAGCTTGCCGTCCATGGCGCGCCAGACCTGGTCGTAGTCCTTGAAGGCGAAGCCCAGGCCGTTGATGCTGGCGGCCGGCACCAGAGTGGCCAGGATCAGGCCGGACAGCGTGAAGAAGTCGATCGCGCCAGAGCGGAGCTGGCTTAGCATGTCGGTGTCGGAACCGAGCTGGTTGTTCGGAAAGACCTGGATCTCGACCCGGCCCCCCGACGCCTCCAGGATGCGCGGCACCATCTCATTGGCGCGGAGGTTCATCGGATGCGCGGCCGGCAGGTTGTTCGCGTATTTCAGGGTAAACTCGGCGGCACTGGCTGGCCGGCTGCGTATGCCGAACAGCGGCAGCGCAGCGCCGGCAACCAGGCTGCGGCGACTGATGGGCGGCATGGGCGCGTCCTCCACTATTTTTTCTCGTTGAGCAGCCCGTACCGCACTTGATGTCCAAAAGAAAGACCCGCTTGCATCCAGTCCCGCTCCGACCGAAGTTTCGGCGATAAATGGAGGCTACCATGACCGCATGCATCGTTGGCTGGGCGCACACCCCATTCGGCAAGCTGGAGGAGCCCGATGTCGAGGCGCTGATCGCCCGTGTCGCCGGCAGCGCCATCGCGGATGCGGGCATCGAGCCCACTGAGATCGACGGCGTGTTCGTCGGCCTGTTCAACAACGGCTTCTCCCGCCAGGATTTCCCGAGCTCGCTGCCGATGCAGGACATCGAGGCGCTGCGCTTCAAGCCGGCGACCCGGTATGAGAACGCCTGCGCCTCCGGCTCCGCCGCAATCCATGGCGCGCGCGACTTCCTGGCGGCCGGGCGCGGAAGGTTCGCGCTGGTGATCGGGGCGGAGAAGATGACGGCGACGCCGGGTCCGCAGGTCGGCGACAACCTGCTGGGCGCGAGCTACCGGCGCGAGGAGGGCGACATTCCCGCGGGCTTCGCTGGGGTATTCGGCCGTATCGCCGAGCGCTATTTTCAGCGTTATGGCGACCAGTCGGACGCGCTGGCCGCGATCGCCGCCAAGAATCACCGCAACGGCGTCGATAATCCGTTTGCGCAAATGCGAAAGGATCTAGGCTACGAGTTCTGCCGCACCGTCAGCGAGAAGAATCCATACGTCGCACCGCCGCTGAAGCGCACCGACTGCTCGTTGGTCAGCGACGGCGCGGCCGCGCTGATCCTCACGGACGAGGACACCGCGCGCGGTATGGGCAAGGCCGTGCGCTTCCGTGCGGCGGTGCATGTGAACGACTTCCTGCCGCTGTCCCGCCGCGACCCCACCCGGTTCGACGGCGCCGCGCTTGCATGGCGTCAAGCACTGGATCAGGCCGGCCTGACCCTGCAGGACCTGTCATTTGCCGAAGTGCACGACTGCTTCACCATCGCCGAGCTGCTGGCCTATGAGGCGATGGGGCTGGCGGAGCCGGGCCAGGGCGCCCGTGCGGTGCTGGACGGCACGACGGGTCCGGACGGCCGTCTGCCGATTAACCGCAGCGGCGGGCTGAAGGCCAAGGGCCATCCCGTCGGCGCGACCGGGGTGTCCATGCACGCCATCGCGGCCATGCAGCTGACCGGGCAGGCCGGCGCCATGCAATTGCCGCGCGCGGACATCGCCGGGGTGTTCAACATGGGCGGCGCCGGGGTCGCGAACTACGTCAGCATCCTTGAGTCCCTGGATTAAAGGTACTGGGCGAGCGACAGGCTCTTGACCCCAGCGATCAGCCGGTAGGACGCCTGGAGCTGCGTCTGCAGCAGGGAGACCCGGGTCAGGGTCGCCGCTAGGTCCACGTTCTCCGCGCTGTCAATCTGGGTGTTCAGGGCGATCACCGTCTCGCCCAACTGGGTCCGCCGTGACGCCAGACTGGACTGCACGTCGCCCAGCGCCCCGGCCTCGACGGCAATCGCGCCCACGGCGCTGCCCAACCGCGCATGCGTGTCGGCCGCCAGGGCCTGCAGGCCGGGCCCCGCAGTTGCGGTCGTGAGCGTCGCCAGCGCGCGCAGGATGTCTCGCACATACGACCCGGTGGTCGGCGCCGCCGAGGGTGTCAGGGTGTTGCGGTTCGCCAGCAGCCCGACCTGCACCCGCTGCCCCTCGCCCACTTCGATCGCCGGCGGCGCCGTGCCGAGGGTCGCGGAAAACGGTGCCGTCGCCGTGTCGCTCGCCAGCACCGCTGCGCCCACGACAGCGGCCGAGGTGCTCGGCAGCGGCGGGTTACTGGTATCCTGCCCGGCGAACACGTAGGCGTCGCCATACTTGCTGTTCAGCAACTGGCCGACCTGCTCCAGCGCCACCTTGGCGGACGCCGCGATGCTGTCGGCCTCCGACGGAATAAGCCCGTTCAGTGCGCCCGACTTGGCATAAAACGTGGCGGCGATCGCGCTGATGCTGCTCAGCGCTGACTGCGTCACGCCAAGCCGCCCACTCGCGCCATCAATGTTGGCCTGCCAGACCGCCGCATGCGTCACCTGGGGCCGCAGATTGAGCGACGTCTTCGCCCCGACGCCCAGTCCCGCATAATTTTCGGCGATCCGCCCCGTGGAGGACTGCGTCGTCGCCGTGTCGAGCTGCCGGCGCACGGAGGCGCTGTTGTCGGCCAGGCGCGCAAGCAGCGCGCCGTCGCTCGGAGTACTGATCGTGCCAGAACTGATTGTGCCAGACATGCTACCTCACCGAATCCAGCAATTGCGTCCACATCGCCTGCGCTGCCGTGATAACCTTGGCGTTCGCAGAATAGGCGTTCTGCAGGCGGACCAGGTCCGCCGTCTCGGTATCGAGCGACACGCCGGTCCCGGCCGCGAGCTTCTTGTCCAGCGACGACTGCACCGCTTGCCCGGTCGCCAACTGCCCGGCCGCGTCCGCCGCCAGCACAGCATTCTGGCTGACCAGCGCCGACGCCGTGACGACCAGGCTCCCGGGAGCGCTGCCCAGCACGCGGTCCAGCACGCGATCGATCAATGTCGTCGCGCCGGCTGCTCCAATGGGTCCCGCGCCATCGCGCAGCATCGCGGGCGCTGCGGTCACGGCAGCGTTCGCCCGCACGTCCTGGGCAAAGCCGGCCGTGAGCAATGCCGGCACGGTGCCGCCGGGTCCGGTGAACAGCGTCAATCCCTGCAGGTCGAACCGCGCCGCCAAGGACTGCGCGAACTGGTCCAGCCCGGCCTGCAGATCGGGCAGCGTGCCGTCCCGCAGCGCGAGGTTCGCGCCGATCCGGCCGCCGATCGGCTGACCAACGACCGGCACGCCGTCCAGGCTCAACCGCGGCACGGCTCCCGCCGGCGTGTCGGGCGCCAGCGTCGCCGAGGCGAGCGCGAATGGCCCGGTCGCGCTGCGCAGCGGCAGCACCAGGCCCCCAGCCAACGCCAGCGCATCCCCGTTTGCCTGGCGCAGCACCCGCGCGCCCGTCATGTCCGACAGGACACGGATGCTGCGGTCGCGCTGATCCTCAAGGTCCGCCGTGCTCTCGCCGCGCGCCGTCGCTGCGATGATCCGGTCGGACAAGCTGCCGATGTCGCGCAGCGCGCCGTTCGCGGTGCCGACGTCGGCCACCGCCGCATCCTGCGCCGACTGCCGCGCGCCCGCGACCGCCTGCCCCAACGCATTCACCCCACGGGCCAGCGCGTCCGCCCCGTTCACCACCGCACGCTGCTGCGCCGCATTCGCCGGATCGGCCTGCAGCCGTGTGAAACCGTCCCGCAGCGACCCCAGCAGGCCCGGCAGGTCGAAGCCGCTGCCGGGAACCCCGGACGCCGCGTCGATCGAGGCCAGCGCGTCGGACCGGGTTTGCTGTCCCACGACGGTCGCCGACGCCGCCAGCGTGTCCGCCTGCAGCCGCTCGTCCAGGCTGCGCGCGGCAACGCCGGTCCGCACGCCCATCCCCTGCCCGGCCGCCGTGACGCTGTCCACGCGGACGGTCTCGCGCACATAGCCAGCGGTGCCGGCGTTCGCCACGTTCTGCGACACCGTCGCGATGCGCTGGCTGATGCTGTCGAGGCCGGATGAGGCCGAGTTGAGGACGCTGGAGAGGGTCATGCGGCCGTCCTACCGCCTAGCGCTTCATGTCGAGCGTCTGCTGCAGCAGCTCGTCCGCCGTCGTGACCATCTTGGTGTTGGCGGAGTAGGCGCGCTGGGCCACGATCAGCTTGGTGAATTCCTTAGCGATATCGACGTTGCTGCTCTCGACCGCGCTGACCACCAGGCTGCCCGCGCCGTTGCTGCCGGCCGCGAGCGTCTGCGGCGTGCCGCTCTCGCGCGTCGCGGTGAAGGCCTGCCCGTCCTCCCGCTGCAGCGCGTCGGCATTGGCAAAGGTCGTGAGCGGCACGCGGGCCACCGTGCGGGACTGGCCGTTGTCGAAGTTCACCACCACGTCGCCGTTCGACCGGGTCTGCACGCTGCTGAAGCTGCCCGGCGCCACGCCGTCCTGCGTCAGCGACTTGAGGCTGTAGCTCGATCCCGCGAACTGCGTCAGCCCGTTCGCCTGACCGAAGGTGCCGAGGTTCAGCGCGATCTTTTGCGGGCTCGAGCCGAAATCGGCCGACACTTCGAGCGTCGCCGCGGTTCCTGCCGCGAAGGCGCTGCCAGTGACCCCGCCGCTGACCGCCGTGAGGCTGCCGACCGTGCCCTGCGGCGCCAACGGGTTGCCCGCCGCACCGAACTTGACCCCAGCCACCCCGAGCGGCGCCGCGGCGCCCGGCTGCGAGATCGAAACCTGCCAGGCGTTGGGCGTGCCGGCTACCGGGGTCCAGGACAGCTGCAGCGGATGGGTCTGACCCAGCGCGTCATAGACCTGCACCTGCGAGGCGATCGGCGCGGCCGAATCGGGCGTGGCAGGCAGGTTGGCGGACAGCTTGACCTCGGAGGTGGGCACCGGACTAAAGCCGGTCTGGTCAACATGGATAGGTTTCAGCGCCGTCTGGTCCGCCGCGCCCTTGGCGTCCACCGGCCATCCATTCAGGAAATGACCGGAGCTGTTGACTAGATAGCTGTCCTTATTGAGCGCGAAGTCCCCGGCGCGAGTGTATTCCGTCTGCCCCTTGAACACCGGCACGCCCTTCGCCTCACCGATTTGGCTGCTGACGGTAAAGAACCCCTGCCCGGCGATGGCGAGATCCAGCGGCTTGTCGGTCTGCGTGACGGTGCCCTGCACGGTGTTCACGTAGTCCGGCCGCGCAACGACCGCCCCGGACTGGTTGAGCGTCGCGCTGCTCGTCGTCAGGTAGTCCTCGAAGCTGGTGTCCACCCGTTTGTAGCCGACGGTCTGGCTGTTGGCGACGTTGTCGCCGATGTTGCTGAATGCGGCCGACTGGGCGGTCAGTCCGCTGATCGCGGTGTTCATGGCGCCGAACAGCGACATTTGCAGTGCTCCTATGGGTTTGCGCTCGGCGGGGCCAAGCGGGGTGTTGCCAGGGGACATAGCAGGAACCGTGCCAACCCGCGGCGTGAGCAGCCACGGCCAAATCCGGCCGCGCGCGCTGGACCAAACTGGCCAACCCGGCAGAATCGGATCGGCACAGAATGCCGGGTATGGCCGGCGACCGCCCAGGAACAGCCACTGAACGCTTGGCCCAGGATTTGCGGAGGGTCGTGCCATGCAGCCATCGACCGAAACCACCCCAACGCCGCCTGCCCACTCCCGCGCTTTGCAGAGCAGCCCAACCACGCCGCCGTCGCGGGGCGTGTCGGATCGTTTTAGCAATGCGCTCACGCAGGCGCTGGCGCCGTCGGGGCCGGCCGCAACGGCAGAGCCTGCGCAGATCGTTCCAGAAACGCCAAACCAAGTTTTGGCGCCGTTGGAGGCCTGTCCGGCCGCTCCGCCGACGCTGGCCACGGCAAAAGCCATGACGGCCGCGATCCCTGACAAGCTTATAGAGGGTGGGCCGGCATCCCCAGCGACTAAGCCAAAACAAGACGAGCCGTCCGTGGAGGTCAGCAAGACACTGGATGTCGCCCAGTCACCTTTACTGGTTCAGCCAATCCTGCCGGCTCAGCCTGTACCTTCCACGCCGCTCCAGGCCTTGCCGGCTCCAGCACAAAATGCCGCCACACAGTCCGGTGTTACGGAAGCCCCGACGCCTGCTGACCCGAAAGCTGCGTTGCCCACCGCTGCCATCAGTGTCGGCGGCCAGCCGCCGTCCGCCCCTGGGCTGCCAGCGGCTCAGCCCGCTGCTCAACCCGTGCCGCCCACGTCCGCTCTGCCGCCTCATGCCGCAGCGCCGTCTGGCGCTGACGCAACGGGCGTTCAGACCGTCCCCAAACGACTTTCTGCCGTCACGACCAAGGACAAACCCGCGGCCGACCTGCTCGCCATCGGTGCGGATGCCGGGCCAACTCCATCGGCCGCTCTGATAGCCCCATTGATGGCAGCGCCCCCGGCGATCGCCGTGCCGCATCATGCGGGCGCACTGCCCGCGGCCGTATCGCACTCGTCGGTCCCCAGCGGGCTGCCCGCGTCGGCCGCCAGTCAGGTCGGCCCAGCGCTGGCCAGCTTCGTCGCGAGTGCAGCTCACCCCGGCGCGCCGCAGAGTCTGGTCATACGGCTCGACCCCATGGAGCTGGGCCGCGTGCAGGTCCGCATCGAGCGCTCGCCGGACGGCTCCGCCCGGGTGGACCTGGTTGTCGAACGGCCGGATACGCTGCTGCTGCTGCTGCGCGATCAGCCGCAGCTCCACCGTACGCTCGACCTCGCTGGCGTGCCGTCCACCGACCGCACGCTGCAGTTCCACTTGACGCCGCCCGGCGCCACGCCGTCTGGCTCGATGTCGCCGCAGTCCAACGCCGATCATGGGCCCGGCCAGCACCGGCCGGGACAGCCGCAGCCCAATCGCGCCACCAGCAGCGGGACCATTTTTTCTCTGGGCGACCCCATTGCCCAGCCGGCGGCCTCACGCCGCGCGGGCGTTGACATCACAGCTTGAAAGGACGTCGCCCATGACCTCACTCCTGACCACCCCTGCCAGCGTCACGGCGCCGGGCGCCGCGATCGGACCCGCAACGGCGGTCAAAGACGGCGCCCAGGCGTCGCTTACGCATAACTACAACGATTTCCTGAAGCTGCTGATGACGCAGCTGAAGAACCAGGACCCGACAAGCCCGATGGACACCAACCAGTTCACCAGCCAGCTGGTCCAATATTCCAGCGTCGAGCAGCAGATCGCCACCAACACGAGCCTGACGCAGCTCATCCAGCTCACCCAGGGCGGCGAGGTGCTGCAGTCCTCCTCCCTGGTCGGCAAGCCGGTGACGGTGACGTCCGACAAGATTGCCCTGCAGGACGGCAAGGGCGCCCTACAGTTCGATACTCCGACCGCTCAGCCGGTGAGCATCGGCATCTACTCGGACGCGGGCGTGAAGCTGCGGGACGCGGTGGTCAGCAGCCAGCCGGGCCACAACGCCTGGTCGTGGGACGGAAAGGACAGCCAGGGCAGCGTCGTGCCGGACGGCGCCTATCGCGCCATCGTCAGCGGCCAGTCGGGCGGCGCGGCGCAGAACCTGCCGTTCACCGTCAGCGGGACGGCCACCGGCGTGCAGAAAGCTGGCAACGCGCTGCAGGTGGAGCTTGGCGCGTTGAAGGTCGATCTTTCGGCGGTGCAGTCGCTGGCGCCATAACCGCGCAATATCGCCAGACCCGGCAATTTCTGCCGGGTTATTAACCTATTGGTAAATGTGTGGGCGCACTATGCGCGCATGGCACTTTTGCAAAACCGATACGGGCAAAGCGGGCGGCTTCGATGACCGCGCTGCTGGAAAGCCTCCGCTCGCTCGGCGCCCTGAAACTCGGGGCGATGGCGGCAGTGATGCTCGTCTCATTCGGCCTGCTGGGCTTTCTGATGCTCCGCGGCGGCGAGGGCCCGATGGCGCTGCTGTATGCGGACCTCGAACTGCGGGAGGCCGGTCAGATCGTGGATCAACTCGACCGCGCCCGCATCCCGCATCAGCTCGACGCCGGCGGCACCCGCGTCCTCGTGGCGGCCGACCAGGTTCCCCGCGCCCGGCTGCTGCTGGCGAAAGAGGGCCTGCCCTCCGGCGGCTCCATCGGCTACGAGATTTTCGACCGCAGCGACAGCCTGACCGCCAGCGGCTTTCAGCAGGCCATCAACCAGACCCGCGCGATGGAGGGAGAGCTGTCCCGCACCATCCGCATGCTGCAGGGCATCAAGGCCGCCCGGGTGCACCTGGTTTTGCCGAAGCGCGAACCCTTCGCCCGGGACCGCCAGGAGGCGCAGGCGAGCGTCGTGTTGACGATGGCCGGCGCGGCCCGGCTGGACCGCGAGGGCACGCAGGCGGTGCTGAACGTCGTGGCGGCGGCCGTGCCGGGCCTGCGTCCGCAGAACATCGCCATCGTGGACAGCCGCGGCAACCTGCTGGCCCGCGCCGGGCAGCCGACCGGTGCCGCCGGCGCCGCTCAGTCCGCCGACGACGTGAAGCACGCAACCGAGCTGCGCCTGTCCCACGCCATCGAGGAGATGCTGGAGCGCACGCTGGGCCCGGGCCGGGTTCGCGCTGAGGCGGCGCTCGACATGGACTTCGACCAGGTCCGGGAGACCCAGGAGCGCTACGACCCTGACGGCCAGGTGGTGCGCAGCCAGCAGAGCACGACCGGCAACACCCGCACGACTGAGGCCGCCGCGACCGTCTCGGTGCAGAACAACCTGCCGAACGCCGACGCCGGCGCCAACCCGGCGGGTTCGCAGGAACAGAAGCAGGAAGAGACGACCAACTACGAGATCGGCAAGACCGTCCGCACCCTGGTGCGCGAACAGCCGCAGCTGCGACGGATCAGCCTCGCGGTGATGGTGGACGGCGCGGCGCTGCGCGGACCCGACGGCGCGCTGAGCTACGTCGAGCGCACGCCGGACGAGCTGGCGCGGATCGCCACCCTGGTGCGCAGCGCGATCGGCTTCAACGAGCAGCGCGGCGACCGGGTGGATGTCGTGAACATGCGCTTCGTCGTCGAAAATGATGGGCAGGATGCCGCGGTGCCCACCAGCTGGGCGCATTTTGAGAAGTCCGAAATCCTGCGTCTGGGCGAAACCGGGTTCCTGGCCGTCGTGGCGCTGCTGACCCTGCTGTTCGTGCTGCGGCCCATGGTGCTGCGGCTGACCATGCCGCCGCAGCCGGCCCTGGCCGCACTTGCCCCCCCCAGGCAGCGCTGCGGCACTCGGCGCACCGATGCCAGAGGAGGTCGTGCAGCTCGCCAATGTCGAGGGCACGATGCGCGTCGCCTCGATCCGCCGGGTTTCGGAGCTGGTGGACAGCCATCCGGACGAGAGCCTGGCGATGCTGCGCAGTTGGATCAGCCCGGAGGACAGCTAGCATGACCGCGATCACAGCGCTGCGCGACATCACCGGACGGCAGAAGGCGGCGATCCTGATGCTCGCCTTGGGGGAGGACCAGAGCACCAAGCTGCTGAGCGCCCTGCACCCGGACGAGATCAAGGACGTGTCGGCCGCGATGTCGCAGCTGGGCGGCGTGCATGCCAGCGTGGTGGAGGAGCTGTGCGTCGAGTTCGCCAGGACGATCGGCCAGCAGGGCTCCCTCAACGGCAGCATGGCGAGCACCGAGCGCCTGCTGCATCGCGCCCTCTCGCCGGACCGCGCGGCGCAGATCATGGAAGAGATCCGCGGTCCGGCCGGCCGGACCATGTG
>JANXVC010000173.1 GCA_025351925.1 Rhodospirillales bacterium
GTCACGTCGTCAGTTCGATCTAAGGGGTCGCGTCACCGAGGAGTGGATAGCTTTCAACGCTTGCGCAACAGCATTTACGGCGTGACCGGGCGTGGCGGCGGTAGTGGTTTTCCGTCATGGCTGGCCGCCTCGATCTCGGCGGCACGGCTCTGGCGATAGGCGCTGCGGAACGTTGCGTAGGGGTCAAGCGAGTCTTTCTTCACCTGGTCCACTGGGTCCAGCAGTTGCTCCCGCGTGTCCACAGCGCCGACGCCGAACCGCGAACCCTCGAGCGCATTGACGCCGCCAAAGCTGACCCAGGTGAACGGATCGAGCAAGACGTTGCCTGCGTACCCTCCGGAGTCCCGCACATTCGACGGGCCCAAGAGCGGGAGGAACAGAAAGGGCCCTTCCCCTACGCCCCAAACGCCGAGCGTCGTGCCAAAGTCTGCACCCCGATGCCGCGGCAATCCCAAATCATCCGCGACGTCGAACAGTCCGCCCAGCCCGACCGTCGAATTCACCACGAAGCGCGTCACCGTCTCCGCCGCATAGCGCGGGTGCCCCTGCAGCACATCGTTGGCAAAGACGACCGGGCTCGCAACGTTGCGGAGCGCATTGCCGAGCGAGCGTCGCACCGTGCCCGGCACGACGTAGCGGTAGCCCTGAGCGACCGGCCTCAGCACATTGGTGTCAATGACGTCGTTGACCCGATAGAGAAACCGGTTTGTCGGCTCAAGCGGGTCGTTGTTTGCCTGAAAGTCCGCCAGCGCCTCGGGGTCAGACGCCGGGGGCTGGGTTGCGCAGCCGCTTCCTAAAAATGCGACGGCAGCCAACACGGCAACGGGCCGCAGCAGGAGGGCTGTGTTGATAAAACCAGGCATGCGCTACTCCGATGATGGCCTGAAGCAGCCACGCTGGCCGCGTGTTGCTGCACGCCGACCCGACGATTGAGACACGATACACTTTATGGGTTAGCAATTCACGAACCGAAAGCGGTGGTCTTCGCGCTCGCGGTTTGTTCAGCGTCACGCGGGCCGGGAAGATTTCCCGGAAGATCGATGTCCTTGTTCGCCTTCGTCCTGCTTTGCCGGAGCATCGCGCGACTGTTCGGTAGTGCCGAAGCACAAGGCGGCCTCGATTGACCCATCCAGCAACGTCGAGCACGGTGCGAAGCGCGGCAGGTCCGCCCATATCTTTACCGGAGAACTTCA
The DNA here is from genome assembly GCA_025351925.1 of Rhodospirillales bacterium. Taxonomy (GTDB): domain Bacteria; phylum Pseudomonadota; class Alphaproteobacteria; order Acetobacterales; family Acetobacteraceae; genus CAHJXG01. Next base: position 1,194 of record JANXVC010000173.1, read on the forward strand.
ATGCCCAAGGCTTATTGGATCAGCTGCTACCGGTCCGTTTCGAACCCAGACGCGCTCGCCGGCTATGCCAAGCTCGCCGGTCCCGCGATCCAAGGCGCCGGCGGCCGGTTCCTTGCACGCGGCGGCGTCGCCAAGATCTACGAGGCCGGGCTGGAGCAGCGGACCGTCCTGATTGAGTTCGACAGCGTCGCTGCCGCCATCGCCGCTTATGAGAGTGACGGCTATAAAGCCGCCCTTGACGCATTGGGCGATGCGGCCGAGCGCGACGTGCGGATCGTCGAGGGCCTCGCCTGACGCGGGTTCATGTCGCAAATCCCTGCACCAAGCTTCCGGAGACCAACCGCCAGCCATCCACGAGAACGAAGAAGATCAGCTTGAACGGCAGCGACACCGCGTTGGGCGGCAGCATCATCATGCCCAGGCTCATCAGGACGCTGCCGACGACCAGGTCGATGACCAGGAACGGCAAGTAGAGCAGGAAACCCATCTCAAAGGCGCGCCGCATCTCGCCGATCATGAACGCCGGAACCAGCGCGCGCCACTGCGCCTGGTCCGGGGTGGGCGGGGCGGGGATTTGCCCGAGGTCGAGGAAAAGCTGCAGATCCGCGCCCCGCACATTGGCCGCCATGAATGACCGAAATGGCTCCGCGGTGAGCCGCAGGCCCTCCATCTCGCCGACCTGACCCTGCGTCATCGGCAGCAGGCCGTTGGTCCAGGCCTGATCCATCGCCGGCTGCATGACGAAATAGGTGAGGAACAACGCCAAGCCGATCAGCACGGAGTTCGGCGGCGTGCCCTGCGCCCCGATTGCACTGCGCAGCAGCGACAGCACGATGACGATGCGGGTGAACGCAGTGCCCATGACCAGCAGGCTGGGCGCGAGCGACAGCACGGTCACCAGAGCGGTAAGCTGCACAAGCCGGCCGGTGGCGCCGGCCTGACCGGTTGCGCCCAGGTCGATGTTGACCGATTGCGCATGCGCCAAACCCGGCGCCAGCACGATCAGAACCAGTATTGCCAAGCCGGCGGGCAGCCATGGAAAGCGCCTCACGCGCCCGGTCCCGGGTCGGGCGCCGATGGCCCTGGCAGCCAGGCTACCACCTGTTCGGTATTGCCGCCGAGCAGCAGCAGGAGTTCACGCCCGTCGCACGACACCAGATGTAGTCGTCGGGTTCGGTCCAGCGACAAGACTTCGCTCACCGCAAGCCGGCGGCCGGTTATGGGCCGAGCGAGCCGTAGCATCCGCGCGCCGCGCCCGGCCAGCACGATGATGCCGAGCACTGCGCCCAGCGCCGCTCCAGCCAATAAGATCGTTCGGATCAGCTCGGACATGTTGCGGCCTTTTGCCGTTAAAGCATCGTCCGATCGATCTGCTCTTTCGATTGGACAAAGATGCTTGTTGAAACAAAGCTCTGAGATATCATTACGTCCCCGTCATCCGAAGCGCCAAGCTCAGCGCATCGACCTGAGTCAGCAAAGCGAACAGCCCGGCACAGGCGGCGTGACCCTCCGCCGGCGGCAGATCAAGCGCCTTCGCGCAAAGCAGGCCCACGGCGCGGTCCAACCCGCCCACGTCAACGCGCCGTCCGCCCATCGCCAGGCCGGCGGCCATATCTACCGTGTCCAGCACCCCCTGCGACAGGGCTGCAACATCCGCCGCCGCATCATATGCATGCCGCGGCCACAGTGTTTGTTGTAATGAGTTTATTGGCTTCGTCATACCATCAATATGACCGCAAATAGTTAGCAATCTGTTTCCAGGCCGTTTAAACCTCTTATTAATCTAATCCCGGCATTCTGCCATCGAGTGAACAGGGGAATGTGATGGACCCGACTGAAACCGGCGTTGCCGACATCGGCTTGTTTCGCCTGGCTGAACAACGTCTCGCCTGGGTGGCGCGTCGGCAGGAGTTGCTGGCGCAGAACGTGGCCAATGCGAACACGCCAGGCTACCAGCCGCGGGACTTGGCCCCGTTCGCCAAAGCCCTGGCGCAGGCCGACCCGGCAGCGGCCCTGCTGCGGACCGACCCGATGCACATCGCCGCTAGCGGCACCGCGCAGTCCGACCGGCCATTCCGCCCGCGTGAGCGTGAGCCCGACGGCAACGGCGTATCGATGGAGGATCAATTGTTTCTGCTCAACCCGGGTAGGGAGTGGCCTGCCCGCGTAGGGTTTGCTGGATAGCCTGGTAGGCGCCCATGCCACGGCGTGCGGCGGTGCCGATGACGGAGCGCACGCCGGCGAACAGGTCAGCGCCCCACTTGGA
>JANXVC010000513.1 GCA_025351925.1 Rhodospirillales bacterium
TCATCGTGCTACCCGTCATGGCCCCGCCCGCACTCATCATCTGCTCGACCTGCGCGGCCTGGCTATCATCCACCCGGGCCGTAACCAACGTGCCGCCATCGTTGACGTGCTGCTGGTAGGTCTGTGCATCCGCCTCGCTCACGCCGGCGCCGGTCAGTGATCCAACCAGTCCTCCAGCCGCGGCGCCGACGCCCGCGCCGGTCAATGCCGCGACGAGCCAGCCCGCCGCGACGATCGGGCCAATGCCCGGTATGGCCAACGATCCAATGCCCGCGAGCAGCCCAGCGCCGCCACCCAGCACCGTGCCCAACGTCGCGCCCGTGCCGGCGCCAGTGCTGGCCCCCTGCGCCGGATCGCCGCTCGTCATGCCGGTGGCGGTGCCACCATCTGCCGCCCCGACCGTCTTGTCGCCCGAGACAATGCTGATGTCGCTATGCGGGATACCCGCGCTCTCCAACGCACTGACTATGCTGGAAGCCTCGGAATAGCTGGAATAAGTGTGTGCGATCGTGCGCATGAAATGCTCCCTGTGCTTGATTGACGGCGCCTAAGAAGCGCCGACGTTGCCCTGGTAGTCGCAATAGACCGGAATGGACGCGCCATCGCGCATCCCCGTGCCGCGCCAAATACCGTCACGGTCCTTTTTTAGGTCGGACACCTGGCTGAAGCCGCCGGCCTCGATACGCCGTCGCGCCTCGTTCATCGTGAAGCTGTTTGCACCCTTTACCGGAGCGGCGGCGGTCTTTCGGTTTGCATTGGACGTCGTGACCGACGGCGGAGACGCGGTGGTCGTATTATCCGGGCTGCGCTGCTGCGGCGTGTTGGTCGTGGTGCCCGGCACAGCCGGTCCGCCCGCTGCCGGACCGGTCGAAGTCTGAGCCATTGCGGCGGCGCCAGACAAGGCAAGCGCGAGCGCGACGACCACTCCCCGTTGAACTCTGTTCATAGCTGCTCCTCCTTTCGAACGCTATTGCACGGCAAACGCCGATACCCGCCCGAGGTTGCAGATCGGTCATTGTAGAAGCATTCTCCGCACCAATTGCGAGAGTTCGCTGCCCTCGAACGGCTTGGGCAAGATCGCCTCTCGGAAATCCGGCCGGCGTCCAGCCAGCGACGCTGTGCGCCCGGTGATGAAGATGATTGCGAGATCGGGCCGCTGGCTGCGCAGCTGGTCAGCCAACTCCGTGCCGCTCGGCCCGGCGCCGAGATCCACGTCGGTCACCACGACCAGCGCATCGAGGCCGCCCTGCATCAGGTGCTGCGCCTCCGCCGCCGTCGCTGCCTCAACGACGACGAAGCCGTCGTCCTCCAGCATCAGCGCGACGGTTGTGCGGACCAGCACATCGTCCTCGACGAGTAGCAGGCAGATGCGATCGTTTTGCTGCATCGATGAGGGCCGCCGCGATATTCTGTCGGCCGTAGAACGGATCAACTGCCAAATCGTTCAGGACTGCTTCAGCTTTTCGGAAAAGAAATGGTGATGACGGTATCGTCGGCTATCCGAGCAGCCGGCCGATCGCCCGCGCGGTATAGTCAACGACTGGGATGATCCGGCCGTAGTTGATCCGCGTGGGCCCGATCACCCCGATGGCGCCCACGATGCGGTCAGCGCCGTTCCGCGCCGGCGCCACCACCATCGACACGCCGGTGCCGCCGAACAACCCGCTCTCCGCACCGATGAAGATACGCACGCCGTCCGACGCCTCCGCCAACTCAAGCAGGCGCAGCATCGTCTCCTGCCGCTCCAGACGCTCGAACAGCATCTGGATCGCTGCCAGGCTCTCGATACCCGTCACCTCAGCCAGCAGGCGCGCCTGGCCGCGGATGATCAGCGCGCCGCCGCGGCCCTCGCCGGTCCAGGTGGCAAGACCGGCCTCCACGACCTTGGTAGTCAGCGCATCGAGCTGCGTGCGGTCCTCCGCCATGTCTGCGCCGACGACCCGTCGCAGCTCGGCAAGGCTGCGGCCCGACAGCCGAGCATTCAGGTAGTTCGCCGCCTGGGTCAATGCAGAGGGCGGCAGGCCGGGCGGGATTTCAATCACCCTGTTCTCCACCTGCCCGTCGGCCGCCACCAGGATCACCAAAGCGCGGCCGGGGCCGAGCGGCACGAACTCGATATGCCGCACCGCGCCGTCCGACTTCGGCGCCAGCACCAGCCCCGCCGCACCGGCCAGGCCCGCCAGCATGGTGCTCGCTTCCGCCAGCGTATCCTCCAGGCTGCGGCCCCTCGCCTCCAGCGCGCGGCCGATCGCCTCGCGCTCCTCCTCCGGCAGGCTGCCGGTCTGCAGCAGCCCGTCCACGAACAGCCGCAAGCCACGGTCGGTCGGCAACCGCCCGGCGCTGGTGTGCGGCGCGAACAGCAGCCCGGCGTCAGTCAGATCCGACATCACGTTGCGGATCGTCGCCGGGGACAGCGCCATCGGCAGGCGGCGGGATAGGGTGCGGCTGCCGACCGGCTCGCCGGTCGCGACATACTGCTCGACGATCTCACGCAGGACGGCGGCGGACCGGGGGTCGAGGCCGGGCGGCGCGCGGGGCGGGCGCTCGTTCATCCGCCTTCAGCCACGCCGGTCATGGCGCGTCCGGATAGGATGGCCTCGACGACCTGCTGCACGTCGAATGCCTCGGTGACGGTGGCCAGATGGTGCGCCTCGCCGCGGGTGAGGCGGGCAACCTGCTCGAGCTGCCGGCGCAGCACCAAGGGGCGCAGGCGTTCGTTGGGCAGGGCGTCGGGATCAGACACCCACGTGCCGTCCGGCCGCTGGCG
>JANXVC010000530.1 GCA_025351925.1 Rhodospirillales bacterium
TTTTGCCGAAGCCGCGCAGATCGGGCGTGATGACCTGGAACTGCTTGCTGAGACCCGCAAGCTGGGATTGATACAGCTGGCCTGACAGCGGAAAGCCGTGGATCAGCAGCAACGGCGTGCCGTGGCCTGCAACCTGGTAGAAGATGCGGGCCCCGTTGACATCGACATAAGCGCCCTGCCGCTGATCAGCCTCCGCCGCCTGCTCGGGTGTTGGTGGAGGGGCTGGCGGAGGCAGGTTTTGCGCAAGTTGCGCTGGAGTCGGCTGCTGCTGGGCGGCGCCGGGCGAGGACAGCCATGTCACGCCCCCAACCAGGATGGATGCGCCGATCAAAAGGCTGGTTTTCAGTTTCAATTGCTATATTCCTCGCGACCATTGGGCCATGAAATTGTGCCGGACGATAAAGCGATCTTGGCTTTGCCGGTGGTCCGGTTTGCCGAGCTCGTCCGCTCCTATTGCTTTAAAGGAATGCACGTTCTGTGCGGCAAAGCTTCTGAAATTATGTTGATGATGCTCACTAAAAGTTATGAATTTGGTGTGCATCCAAAGTGATTTTTAGGCATCCGAAACAAAGTTTGAGGCCGATTGCTTTGCAGTACTCCGCGGGATGCTTTTCCAAGCATCAGAAGTGGTCGGCTTCGTCGAGGCGATACAACGCCTCAACGCCCATGATCGTCCAGGTCCATGCTCTCGTCAGTCATGGCGCTCCCTCCTCCATCGGGTTCTCGGCCACCTGCCGGGCGCCGCCATTGAGCTGGGCGGCGCCGGCGTGCCCGGCCGTGACCGCGGCCAGGCACAGCAGGACAGAAAAGCCCACATTGGCCAGCGCCCGTCCCCAGGCGTCGCCGCGCAGCAGATCAAGCGTCTGCAGGCTGAACGACGAGAAGGTGGTGAACCCGCCGCAGAGGCCGACCATGACGAACAGCCGCGCCCACTCGGGGGCGGGGTGCCGCCCGTTCTCCAGGGTGAGCGTCCCGAAGAAGCCGATCAGGAACGAGCCGGCGATGTTGATGCCGATCGTGCCCCAAGGCAGTTGGCGGCTGATTGGCAGCGCCCATAGCGCGATCCAGTAGCGGGCCACGCTGCCCAGCGCGCCGCCGAGCGCGATCCAGAAGGTTTGCTGCATGCTCAGGAGCCCTGGCGCGCGCGGCGCCACGCGCTCTCAATCAGGATCACGGCCAATCCCGCGAACAGGAGCACCGGCGGCAGGGCCGGCGGCAGCGGCAGCCTTGGCAGCAGCAGCCACGCCGCCGCAAGCCAGGCGAGCACGGCGACGGCGAGGCTACCGTCATCCACGAACAGCCCGATGAACTCGGACCAGATTGTCTTCAGCCAGGTCATCGCAATTTCCTATCGGCGAATGAGGGAAGGCCGGGTCCGGGCGGCGCGCGCCTGGCAGAGCGGGACGGCTACGACCGCCGCAGCCAGAAAAGCGGCATTCAGCGCCGGGATCGCCAGGTCGCCGCCCGGCCACGCAAGACCCATGCCCTCACCGATCCAGAAGGTGCCGAACGAGCACAGCAGCACGCCCACCACGAATTTGAGCGTGTTCTCCGGGATCATCGCCACGGGACGGTGCAGCACGAGGCCGAGGGCGACCACCAGCAAAAGGGCGGCTGCCGCGCCCAGGCTCGCCGGCACCAGCAGGCCGCCGCCGGCCGCGCCCATCGCCACGACGATGAACACCACCTCGATGCCCTCGACCATGGTGATCTTGAACGCCGTGCTGACCGCCACGCGGTCCCAGCCTTGGCCCCAAGTGGCAACGGAGCCGCCCAGGCCGCGCAGGAAAGCGGTCTCCTTAGCGAACAGCGCCTCCTCATCGTGCAGCGGGATGACCCTGGCCGAGCGCAGGATCGCCTTGCGCAGCCAGCGCATGCCAAACAGCAGCAGCAGCGTGCCGACGCCGAGCTGCACGAGGTCGAGCGGGATGCGCGTGAGCGCCGGGCCGAGGGCGGCGATGATGGCGAGCAGCACGAGCAAGGCAAGCCCGGTGCCGCCGAGGGCGCCGCGCCAGCCGCGCACGGCCCCGACCGCGAGCACGACGGTCAGCGCCTCCACGAACTCCACGAGCGAGGCGAGGAACGCCGCCAAGACGGTCGGCCCCGCATGTGTCCAGTCGAAATTCATACTTAGTCCTCCGCATGCCCAGTCTTCCGAACGTATTGTCAGGCGTGCGGGGCGAGCGGACCCGCACGGCAGCCCGATCGGCGTAGCTCCTATATGCCCAGAAGTTCAAGGAGGCACCCGATGCTGTACCGTGTATCCGCAGCAGCAGACAGCGACGATGCCCTCAACGAGCGCCTGGGACGGTTTGGCGCCCAGGACCGGCCGACATGACACTCCCAATGTCGCAGGTGGCGCTGCTGCTTGCCGGCGCGGCGATCCTGGTCTGGAGCCTGCACGCTCTGGCATGGCGGCTACTGCACGGCCTGATCGCAACGGCCGAGCGGCTGTCCACGCTTCAGGAAACCCGTGCCTGGGTGAGAGTTCGCCCGCTGCAGGCGTGGCTGCGCCTGCGGCACCCCCGATTGCACGCCGTCCTCGCCGCCCGGCTCAGTCCCAAGTCCTTCAACGGCCTCCCGCTCACGCTTTTGGTGCTCGGCGCGCTCTATATCGCGGCCCTGCTCGGCGGGCTGACGGGGGAGGTGATCGAGGCCGGGTCCGTCTTGCGGTTCGATCAGGCCGTCAACGCCGTCTTCGGGCCGTGGCGCGAGCGTCCGCTCGTTCAGGTCTTCATCTGGATCACCTCGCTCGGCGCCGGGCCCGCGCTTACCATCGTCGGAATCACCGCGACATGCTTCCTGTGGGCCTATCGCCGGCCGGGGTTCATTCTGCCGCTGTGGGTCGCATTCCTCGGCGCGCAGGCGACCACCTGGTCCGGCAAATACTTCATCGCCCGGCACAGGCCCGCATTCATCCAGGCCGTGAGCGAGGCCTCGCCGTCCTTCCCAAGCGGCCACGCGACCGCCTCCATGGCGCTCTACGGCTTCCTGGCCTACGCGCTGGCCCGCGACCTGGCAGGCCGGCGCGAGCGTTTCGAGGTCGCGTTCTGGACCACGGCGCTAATCGCAGCGATCGGCTTCAGCCGTATTTTCCTCTCCCTCCACTACACGACCGACGTCCTTGCCGGCTTCATGGTCGGCGTGTTCTGGCTGCTGGCCGGGTTCGCGTTGAGTGAATGGCGTCGGAGGGACGGCCGCGCAACGTCACTCTGATCAACCGGCGCTGTACCAGAGCCAGCCGCATCACGGGTGCTTCGCGGCTTCCAGCTGCGCCCGCGCGCGGATGCGCTCGCGATGCACCGTGTACAGCCCGCTTGCGACGATGATCCCGGCACCCAAGAACGTCATGCCGTCCGGCACCGCGCCGAACACCACGTAGCCCAGCAGCGTCGAGGACAGCAGCTGGGCGTAGGAGAATGGGGCCAGCAACGACGCCGCCGTGCGGCGATATGCCAAGATAAGCAGATACTGCCCGGTCGAGGCGGCGAGCCCGATGAGGGCGCCCATGCCGACCTGACCGAGGGTCAACGGCATGAAGTCGAACGGCAGCAGAACGGTCAGCAGCAGAAGGCCGACCAGGGCTGACCAGAACAGCGTCGTCTCCGTGCGGTCGAGCGTGCCCATCCGGCGCGTGACGATGATCGTGATGGCCCAGCACATGGCCGACAGCACCGGATAGATCGCCGCCGACTGCAGCGCGCCGCTGCCGGGGCGGATCACGATCAGCACGCCGGCCAATCCCGCCAGCACCGCGGCCCAGCGGCGAATGCCCACGACCTCGCCCAGAAAGGGAATGGACAGGGCCGTGATGAAGGCCGGGGAGACGAACGAGATCGCCGAGGCCTCGGCGATCTGCAGGCGGCTCAGCCCGGTGATGAAGAACACCGCTGACCCTAGCAGCATGACCCCGCGCAGCACCTGCAAGCGCGGCCGTTTGGGCCATAACGCGGCGAAGCGGCCCCGGGCGGCGAGCACAACCGCGAAGCCGACGAATGTCACATAGCGCAGCCACGCGATCTCGACCGCGGGCAACGACACCCGCAGCTGCTTGGCGAGCACGTCGGACATCGAGAACAGCAGAACAGCCAAGGTTGCCTGGATGATCGACGGCAGCACCGGCGCCGCGGTTCCCGGCGCAGTGGGGAGGATGGTCAGCGGTTCACTCATACATGCTTCGATACGAATGTGGACGGGAAGGCCGTTCCCTGCAAGCCAGCTGGACCTGCCCGGAGAGTCTCGACAGGGCCATCCGGCACGACAGAATAGGCCGTACCGGCTGTGCGGGCCTACGCTCCCACCCTCGTTTGAGGTGGTCCCTGTTCTTCGGTTCTCCCGCACTTTGCGTGGAGCCGCCCTTCCCGATTTGAAGTATAAACAATTGATATCACTGTAAAAAGAGCGGTCGCCGATGTGCTTGTGTGATGCTTGACACCCGAAGTCACGCCAACCCGAAGTTACCGCAAATACCAGCGCCTTATCCGTACCAGACATTCGTTCGGCTCCACGCAAAGCGCGGGAGAACCAACCGGACGGGACCACCTCAGATTAAAGCGAATGACCGACTTAGTGTCGTAAACCGCTATACCACAGCTGGTGTCACAACC
>JANXVC010000544.1 GCA_025351925.1 Rhodospirillales bacterium
CATCGAGGGCGCGTTCCGCGACACGAAGGACCTGCGCTTCGGCATGGGCATGGGTGCGATGCACGTCAGCACCCCCGACCGGCGCGACCGCTTGTGGCTGATCAACGCCTTCGCCGTCGTGCTGCTGACCCTGCTCGGCACGGCCGGCGAAGCGCTCGGCTACGACCGGCACCTCAAATCCAACACGAGCACGCGGCGCACCCACTCGCTGTTTCGTCAGGGCAGCATGCTCTACGAACTCATCCCCACCATGCCGGAGCATCGCCTGCAGCCCCTGGCCGAACAGTTCGCCCATATGCTGGCGGCACAGCCGGTCTTCCGCGAGATGTTCGGTGCGATCTAAGAATGAGGGGAGTCCTGAGATTGCAGCCCTATCTTGCCTCCCACGGGCTGCCGGCCTTCGCCGCTGTTGTCGTGCGAAAAGGCACCGTTGTCGCCGCGGGCGCCGTCGGGACCAGACGCGCCGGCACCGACACGCCAGTAACGGTCAACGACCGTTTCCACATCGGCTCCGACACCAAGGCCATGACGTCGCTGGTCGCTGCGACACTCGTCGAGGAGGATAGGATCGGCTGGGGCAGTACGGTTGCGGAGCTATTCCCCGAGTTGGCCGGGTCCATGGTCGCCGGCTTACGCGGCGTAACGCTCGAGCAGCTTCTTTCGCATACCAGCGGCATTCCGAGCGACAACCAGGCTTTCATGACGTTGATCGGGCAGTCGCTTGCATAGAATGATCTCAACCTTGACGAGTTGCGGCGCTGGCTCGTGCGGGAGTGGAGCGCGCAGCCGCTGCGATCCGCGCCGGCCACGCAGTTCGCCTACTCGAACATGGGCTACACGATGGCGGGCGCCATGCTCGAACGGGCGGGCGGGATGACCTGGGAGGAGCTGGTCGTCGCGCGGGTGTTCGATCCGCTTGGCCTAAGCAGCGCCGGCTTCGGGCCGCAGGCGAGCCTCGGACGGCTGGATGCGCCGGTCGGCCACATGGTGCGCGCCGATGGAACGCTGAAGCCCATGCTGGCGGGTCCGAACGGCGACTCGCCGGCGATCATCGGACCTGCCGGCACCGTGCACCTCTCGATCCTGGATTTCGCTCGCTGGGCCGCCTGGCACGCGGGAGAGGGCCGGCGCGGCCCGCCGCTGGTGCGGCCTGAAACGCTGCAGAAGCTGCACACCAAGGTGATTGAAACGGGGCCACGGCCGAACGCCGCACCGGGCACGCCTGCCAGTGGCGCCTACGCCCTCGGCCGGGGTATCGCGACCCTGTCTTATTCCGCCGAGCCGTTCCTTACTCATTCCGGATCGAACATGATGAACCTGGCAACCATCATCGTGCAGCCGTCGCGGGACTATGCTGTGGTCCTCGCGACGAACGTGGGCGGCGTAAAGGCGGATCAGGCGATCCAAGCGGTCGCAGAACAGCTTTATAAGCAGTTTGGCCCCGGCCGCGACTGAAGCCGCCGCCGGTAAGGAGGCCCGGCCCGCCCAGGCGCTGGCCTATTCGGGTGCGGAGCCCGGCGGGGGACGGGCTGGCGGGCGATGCAGGAGCGTAATGGACGCGAACGCCCCGATCCACGACCCGACTGCCGCGAAGCAGACATAAATCCAGTTCTCCGTGTAGCTGATCACCGCGAGGGAGGAGAGCAGGTACCACAGGCTGCTCCAGCTCGCCGCAGGCACCCGCCGGCGCGCCACCACCGCTGCGGTGAACAGCACATACACCGCGTCGGTCGCGGCGGTCGCCAGCACCACGGCTCCGGCGGTGAGGGGATCAATGGCGAAGGCAGTCATCGTGGACTCCGGCCTATACTTGACCTGCGCACCAACTTGATGGGCTGGGGCGATGCACGCCGTGAACGCGATTGTCGCGGCCAGCTCAAAACGGAAAGCCGAAGTTGGCGTGCCAGACGTTCAGCCCGCCACCGAACACGTAGCCCACTCCGATGCGCGGGTTGGACGACCACAATATGTGAGACGGGGTAGCGGACCCGATGGAAAAAGCGATCTCGCCTTGGTTTGCCACTCGCAATGGCGACCGCAGGAAACGAGAGAACACGAGCGGCTCCGGATAGTAGTAGGTGCCCGCATAAAGGCCGAGGTCTGGAGCCCACTCGCCAATCTTGAAGCCGAGCGGGCGGCGCACCTCGCCGCCGATCTGCAGAGCGACATAGTGCTCGCTGAAGCCGGACCCGAGGGTCTTGTCGCCGGCAAACACGACCCCGTTGCCGATCGTATATGTGTAGGCGCCCGAACGCCACTGTGTGGCCGCGCGTGCGCCCGCGAGATAAACCATAGCGTCTGGGTTGCCGACGCCGCTTCCGAACGCATGGACGACGCCCACTTGGGCGAACGGCTTGAGCACGACACGATCGCCGAGCGGAATCTGCAACTCGGCACCTGGCACCACGGAGAGCGACTGTTGCTTAATCGAGAGGTGCTGGCCGTTGGTGTCGGTCGCGCCGAAGCTATAGAAGCCGCCTTGCACCGGCGCCAAAAGCCGCACCGCCCATCCGTTCCAGGGAACGCCGGGCAGCGTGTAGGCAAGCGGCAACGTAAAGACGTCGGCGCTGAGTCCAGCGAGGGAGTAGCCCCCAAAGCCGAGATCAGCCGCATAGACGTAGTTGAGGTCAACCGTGCGGTTCGGGTTCGGCGCCGGCGGCGTTTGCGCCCGTGGCTGCGGGCTTGAAGCCAATGTGCCAAGCGTCGCGACGCAAACCCACGTTGCGCGGCGCAGATTGGGCGACAGCAAACGGAGCGGCATCTCGCGGTGGCTCCATCGTTCAGGGCAAGCTTGACGACAGATCGCGCTGCCCGCAAGGCAGCAGCCGGAAGCGAACCGTTTACAACTGGGAACGCTGTCGTCCGATGGCATAAAGGCTCACGCTGGAATATGACCCTTCTCAGGGAGCGAGACTATGCCGTTCGCCGTCATACCGTGTTCCGGTGGGCGTTCGTGGTCCGGCAGTGTCACGGAGGCTGGGTCAGCAAGCAGGCGATGCGC
>JANXVC010000011.1 GCA_025351925.1 Rhodospirillales bacterium
GGTTGTCGTTCAATGGCGGCCGTGCCTGGCTGATCTCTAGGCCGCGTTCACCAAAGCGGCGTGCGCGGATTTCGTGGCGTAGCTTTGGCCCGTGACCATCAGCTTCCAGGCGATGCGGGCCATCTTGTTGGCCAGCGCCACTGCGACGAGCTTCGGCGGCTTGCGCTTGAGAAGTGCTGCCAACCAGGGCGAGGCCTTGCCACGTCGTTGAGCCTGTTGGATCACGGCGGTAGCGCCGACCACCAACACGCTGCGCAAGGTCTCGTCACCGGCTCGGGTGATGACGCCGGACCTGGCCTTGCCGGCGGTCGAATGGTCTTTTGGCGTCAGGCCGATCCAAGCGGCGTACTGACGCCCCGATTTGAACAGCTCGGGCGCCGGGGTCTTCATCTTCAGAAGCGCCGCGCCGATCGGGCCGACGCCGGGGATCCTGACGAGCCGCTGGCTGCATTCGTCGGACTTCTGCCAAGCCGCCAGCTTGGCATCGACCTCGTCGATCTGCGCCTGCAGCCGCCGGTAGCCCTCGGCTTGAACCGCGAACAGCTCCCGCGCCATGGTCGGCAGGCTCTCGTCGGCCTGGATGCGCTCGAGCAGCGGTTCGAGTTGGGCCTTCCCCTTGGCGGCGGTCAGCCCGAACTCCGTCGCATAGCCGCGGATGGCGTTCGACAGCTGCGTGCGGCTGGCGACCAGCTGTTCGCGCAGGCCCATGAGCATCAGCGCCGCCTGCTGCCCGGCCGTTTTCACCGGCACGAACCGCATCGTCGGCCGGCTCATCGCCTCGCAAAGCGCCTCGGCGTCGGCCGCGTCGTTCTTGCCCCGCTTGACGTAGGGCTTGACCAACTGAGGCGCGATCAGCTTCACCTCGTGACCGAACGACCGCAAAAGCCGAGCCCAGTGGTGCGACGCGCCGCACGCCTCGATAGCGATCACGGTCGGCGCGAGCTTCTCGAAGAACGCCACCATCTCCTTGCGCCGCAGCTTCCGACGCAGGACCACCTCGTCGGAGGCATTCACGCCATGAAGCTGGAAGACGGCGTGGTTCAGAATTCGACCTTTTTGGGTTACACAAAGCGCGCGGAAGCCGCCGGCCTGCGGGGGCCGGATTGCGGTGGGAAGGGTGTCTTGTGCGGGAGGCGGTAAGCCTCCCCCGGTCAAGTTTGCTGGGGCTGAAGCAGTCCCAGGCCGAGCAGGGTCAGCCAGTGCGGATGGCGTTGGCCAGTCATCAGCTCCCGCGGGCTCTTGCCCTGGCGCTCGGCACGCCGGCTGCGCATGAAGCACCGGTGGTTCAGGAAGAACTGCAGCAAGTCCAGATACGCCCCGCCGAGGTGGCGGCGCAGGGTGAAGTAGGTGCGCAGCCGCGAGTTGAGGTTCTCCACCAACGAGCTGCTGCGCGGGGTGTCCGCCATGGCCCGGCTCACGGCGTCGAAGAGCACGTAGAACTTGCCGCCCATTGTTGCCCGTAGCCGGTTCCATTCCTGCCAGTATGCGGGCGAGGTGCTGGGCAAGCGGTGCAGCACGGAGGGGGGCTTCACGCACGAGTGGTTCGGCGATGGCGTAGGCTTGCGCGATCTCGGCCAGCTTGCCATCGAGCACGCCGGCAAAGGCGAGCAAGGTGTCGCGCTGGTTCTGCAGCGCGACCCGCACCGGGCGGATGCGTCGGGCAGCAGATCACGCAGGAACTCCACGACGCCGCGATACGAGCCGCGGCAGATCAGCGTCAGCCCGACGATCACCTGGCGCAGCCACGCCTTGGTCACCGCCAGCTCGAACAGCACCTCACCGTCCGGCGTGGCAGGCGAGAAGACATCAGCCAACGCAGCGTCAGCCTTGTGTGTCTGCTGGTAGACGAACTTGCGGCTGACCCCGTGCCGGGCCGCCAGGTCGCTGACCGTCTCCGATCGCGCCAGCGCCTGAATGGCCAGCTCCTTGCGATCACCCCCGGGCAGCCTCGCCGCTGCGCCAACACATCGATCCATATCGCACCGCACCTGAAAACGTCAGGGTGCCATCATCCGTCCTGGAAGCGTCAACCCGGCTCTGCCAAGCTCCACGTGTAACCCGGCTTTGAACCCCGCCGAATTGCTGGCCCCCATCTGGATCAGTTGCCGTGACCCGATTGCCATCGTATGGACTCGACCGCCTCCCACATCCGAGCTCTATGCTATGCCCTCCATCGTGATCCAACTTGCCGACCTCCTGGGCAAAACCCGCCGTCCCGGCGACTTTTATGCGCAGGGCAAGGTGGAGCTGCTCTCTCCTTCGTTGTCGGTGCAGGGGGTTGGTCCAATCGCGCTGCCGCTGCTGGCGGAACAGGCGGCGCAGCTGGCCGCTGTCGCGGAGCAGGCGCCCTATGGCCGTGGCCCCGATACCATCATTGATACGGCGGTGCGCAACACCCGACAGATTGGTCCGAACCGTATCGATCTCGGCGGCCGTCATTGGCCAAAGACGCTTGCCACGATCCTCGACTCCACGGCCAAGGGTTTGGGGGTTAGCGATCCGATCGAGGCCGAATTCTACAAAATGCTGATTTACGAAACGGGCAGTTTCTTCGTAGGCCATCGTGATACCGAAAAGGCTCCAGG
>JANXVC010000195.1 GCA_025351925.1 Rhodospirillales bacterium
CGGCCAGCACCATGGCAGCGATAGCGCCGGCCTCGGCGCAGGTCCCCTCGGGATAAGCGGCGTTCTCCACGTTGCAGCCGGAGTGGATCGCGCCCTCCGTGGTGCGCAGCGCTGCGCCGACGGTGAAGCGGGAATAGGGCGCGTAGGCCGAAGCGCGCGCTGACAGGGCTGCATCTACAAGCACGTCTCGAGACATTTCTGGCATCCGACAGTCCTGTTGAACGACTGCTTATAGTGGAGAGCGGAAGTTAATGTTTAGGCGACAACCGACCTTCAGAACTTCGGATTGTCTGTGAATTATAATCGTAATATCCTATAGCCGAGTTACGCGGGAGGTCTTAGCATCTCTCTCAACGCCGTCATGTCAGCGCTCGGGAGGCTCATCTCACCTCCGTAGAGAAACTTGCCCTGCCCATCCCAAGTTTTGATTTGAATGGCGTGCCTCCAGCTTTCGTTTAACGAATATAAGTCGAGTTGAGTCTGTCCACCGGTCCTATCAAATAGTAGGACTGAGCCAGATGGTGGCGGAGGCGATGCTAATATCATGTGTAGATTTGATTTATGGGCATTGAACCATGAGTAAAGTTTTTGGAGTTGTGTTTCCGACAACTCACGCGAGTTACCTAAGACACCGCCGCTACCCGCGATCGACCTTCCAAGCACCCTACCGGTATCATAAACCGTTCCGGTTACAAACGGCTCGACAGGACCATAAGTCGCTGCCGCTATACTGATCGCGCCGAGCACCAAGGCAGCAGTTTTAAAAACCAAGCGCATTCGGGTTACCTTATTGCGCTGTATTTACAGAGACATCTACCGGAGTTGTTGAGGCATTACCAGGCGCCCAGCTCGGCAAGCGTAGAAAGCGTAGGATGGGTGTAACCCATCGCTTTCGAAGCGTGCCGCCCGAAAAGACTCACCGTTTGCACCGACAGGTTATACCCATTCCATCGATCATCACGGTCGTGCCCTGCGACGCCACGGATTGGCCTCTCCACACCGTCTTCGTGCTTGCGGATGGCTGCAAACGCGGCACCATACGCGTATGACCACTTACCGGCGGAACCGTGTGCCTTGCGGAACCTATTTCTTCACAGTGAACCTGCTTGAGCGCAATAGTGACCTGCTCTCCTGTCATATCCAAGACCTGCGGGATGCCGTTCGGCACGCCCGGGCACGCGCGGCGTTCCACATCGATGCCTGGGTCGTATTGCCAGAGCATATGCACTGCATCTTGACATTGCCGGACGGCGACCCGGACTTCTCGTCCCGATGGAAGAACATTAAGGCGGGCTTCTCTGAGCGCCTGCCACCCGGAGAGCATCGGTCGGCTAGCCGGGTCGCCAAAGGCGAGCGCGGCATCTGGCAGAGGCGGTTCTGGGAACACACGATCCGAGATGACCGGGACTATGCCGCGCATGTAGATTATGTTCACTTCAACCCGGCGAAGCACGGCCTAGTGTCCGACGTGCGCGACTGGCCTTATTCGTCGTTTCACCGGCATGTCGCACGCGGCGTCTATCCGGCCACGTGGGCAGGAGGGAATATTGATGTTCCAGAGGCGGGCGAGCGCTTTTGATGGGAGCGATGCGATGGGTTTCACCCATCCTACCGCACGCAATTAAGACGATGTCCTCGGGATGATAGTTGCGCGGGTTGTCCATCATTGATCAGCGTTCCTTTATATAAGGCAGCCCGCTGGCCCGGGGCGGCACGGTGCGTCCGACGAACCCGGCCAGCAAAATAACGGTCAGCAGATAGGGCAGCGCCTGCACCGCCTGCACCGGAAATTGGCCGACGCCCGGCAGCTCGACGCCCTGCAAACGAATAGCCACAGCGTCCAGCACTCCAAACGCCAGGCAGGCCAGCAGGATCGGCCAGGGCCGCCAGCCGCCCAGGATCATCGCCGCCAGCGCGATGTAGCCGCGCCCGGCGGTCATGTCGCGCTGGAACCCCGCGCCCTGCGCCGTGGCGATCGAGGCTCCGGCGACGCCGCACAGCACGGAGGCGATCAGCACCGCCGCATAGCGCAGCCGCGCCACGGAAATGCCCGCGGTATCGACGGCGGCGGGATGCTCGCCGCAGGCACGCAGGCGCAATCCGAAGCGGGTGCGGCCCAGGACGTACGCGCTGAGCGGCACCAGGGCGAGCGCCAGGTAAACCAGCGCCGTCTGCCCGCCGATCAGAGTGCCATAAACCCGGCCCAGCACCGGGATATCAGCTAGCGCTTCCGTCCCCGGCAGGACCAGGGGCAGGAAGCGGGCATCAGGCGGCAGCGGCGGTGTTTGGCCGCCAAGCCGGAACCAGGACAGCGCCAGCGTCGCCGTCAGTCCGGAAGCAATGATGTTGATCGCCATGCCCGACACCACCTGACTGCCGCGCAATGTGACGCAGGCATAGGCGTGCACCAGCCCGAGCAGGCACGCGGCCATGACACCTGCCAGCAGACCCGGCACCGCGTGGCCCGTCGCGCTGGCAACGGCGGCAGCGGCGAAGGCGCCGACCAGCATCTTGCCCTCCAGACCCACGTCGATGATGCCGGCCCGCTCGGAAACCATGCCGGCCAGGGCGGCCAGCAGCAGCGGCGTGGCGAGGCGGAGCGTGGCGGCGAGCGGCGGCAGGACAGCGTCGAGGATCTCCATCGGTTCAGCGTCCCGCCCGGCCCATCACGCGCAGCAGCGCCGGGCGCAGCATGTTGCCGAGCGCGCCGGCGAACAGGATCACCAGGCCCTGGATCAGCACCACGATCTCGGAGGGCACGTCGGGCACCTCGAAGGCGAGCTCGGCGCCGCCCTGGGTCAGCGCGCCGAACAGCAGCGCCGCCAGCAGCACGCCGGCCGGGTGGTTGTGCCCCATCAGCGCCACGGCGATGCCGGTGAAGCCGTAGCCGCCGGTGAAGCCCAGAAGCAGCCGGTGCTGCGCGCCCAGCAGCTCGTTCACCGCGACGCCGCTCGCCAGCGCGCCGGACAGCGCCATGACTAGGATCGTCGTCCGTTCCTGGTCGATGCCGGCGTAGCGCGCGACCTCGGTGCTCTGCCCCATCACGCGCAGGCCGTAGCCCCAGGGGGTGCGCCAGACCAGCAGCCACACCGCCGCCGCCGCCAGCAGGGCGAGCAGCAGCGCCAGGTTGACCGGGGCCGAGCTGGGCAGACCGAGGGAGGACAGCAAAGGCAGGTCCGCCGCTGCCGCGAACCGCCGCGTCTCCGGCGACATCGAGCCCGGCGCGATCAGCACGTTGACCACCAAATAAACCAGAAGCGAGGCCGCGAGGAAGTTGAACATGATCGTCGTGATGACGATGTGGCTGCCCCGCCGCGCCTGCAGCCAGCCGGGGATCGCGGCGCAGCCGGCGCCCAGCCCCGCGCCGCCGAGCATCGCCATCGGCACCAGCAGCGCCGCCGGCAGCGCCTCGAGGTTCAGCGCCACCAAGGCCACGCCGAGGCCTGCCATGGTGGCCTGGCCCTCGGCGCCGATGTTGAACAGGCCGCCCTGGAACGCCACCGCGACGGCCAGCCCGGTGAAGGCCATGTTGGTTGCATAATATAAGGTGTACCCGATGGCGTCGGCGGAACCGAGGCTGCCGACCGCCAGCGCCGTCAGCGCCACGATCGGGTCGTTGCCAGTAGCCAGCATCAGCAGCGCCGTGATGGCCAACGCCAACGCCAAGTTCAGCAGCGGCAGCAGCGCCAGATCAACCCAGCGCGGCAGGGTCGCGGGCGCGGCGCTCATGTCAAAGCGTCCTGGGTGACGCCGGTCATCAGCAGGCCCAAGCGCTGCTCGCTCGCCTCGGCCGCGGTGAGCTCGCCCATGAACCGGCCCTCGAACATGACCAGGATGCGGTCGGCCAGCGCCAGGATTTCGTCCAGCTCGACCGAAACCACCAGCACCGCCTTGCCCGCGGCGCGGCACGCCAGTAGGCGCTGGTGGATGGCGTCGATACCGCCGATATCGACGCCGCGCGTCGGCTGGCCGACCAGCAGCACGGCCGGGTCCCGCTCGATCTCGCGCGCGAGGATCAGCTTCTGCTGGTTGCCGCCCGACAGCAGGGCCGAGCGCAGCGCTGGGTCGCCGGGCCGCACGTCGTGATCCCGCATCAGCCGCGCCCCGTGGGCGGTGATCCCGTCGGGCGACAGCAGTCCGAGACGCCCGCGATAGGCCGGGTCGTTTTGATAACCCAGAATGGCGGTGTCGGCGGCGCTGGCCTGGCGCAGCAGGCCGCTGCGCAGCCGATCCTCCGGTACATGGGCGAATCCCTGGCGGCGCAGCGCCGCCGGATTGAAGCCGCGACCGGGAAAAACGACGCGGCCATGCAGGCGGATTTCCCCGGCGCTGGGGATGCGCATGCCCGCCAGCGCCTCCAGCAGCTCACCCTGCCCATTGCCGGCGACGCCGGCGATGCCGAGCACCTCGCCGCCGCGCAGCACGAGGTCGATGCCCTTCACCCGTTCCATTCCGGCGGCGTCGCGCACCGTTAGGCCGCGCGCCTCCAGCAGTGCCGGCCCGGAACGCGGCGCTGGGCGGGGCGGCGGCGCTGCAAGGCGGCGGCCGATCATCAGCTCGCCGAGCTCGGCCACCGAGGTGGCCGCAGTGTCGCGGTGCGCCACCATCCGCCCGGCCCGCATGACCGAGACCCGGTCGGTGACCGCCATGATCTCCCGCAGCTTATGGGTGATCAGCAGCACGGTGCAGCCGCGGTCGCGCAGGGCGCGCAGCACGCGGAAAAGATCATCGGCCTCCTGCGGGGTCAGCACGCCGGTCGGCTCGTCGAGGATAAGAATCTCGGCGCCGCGATACAGCGCCTTCAAGATTTCGACCCGCTGCTGCGCGCCCACCGGCAGATCCTCAATGTGCGCGTGGGGATCGACCCGCATTCCGTAGGCGTCGCCCAGCCGGGCCAGTTCGGCGACCGCCCGTGCGGCACCTGGCGCCAGCCGCGCGCCGCCCTCGGCGCCCAGCAATACGTTTTCCAATACGGTGAGGCGGTCCACGAGCATAAAATGCTGGTGCACCATTTCGATGCCGAGGCGGATGGCGTCGCGGCTGTCGCGGATGATTGCGGGCGTTCCGTGCACCAGGATATCGCCGGCGTCGGCCTGGTAGAAGCCGTGCAGGATCGCCATCAGCGTCGATTTACCGGCGCCATTCTCGCCGACGATGCCGTGGATCTCGCCACGGCGCACCACGAGGTCCACTCCGCGGCAGGCCTGCACCATCCCGAAGCGCTTATCGATGCCGCGCAGCTCGATCGCGGGCGCGACGGTATCCGGCGGCAACGTCAGTTCGGGCAGGCGTTGTCGCTCATGTAGTCGTGCACGACGATGCGGCCCGCGACGATGTCAGCCTTCGCCTGGTCGATGCGCCCGCGCATCTCGGCGGTGACGACGCCCGCGTTGTTGTCGTCGAAGGCGAGGCCGACGCCGTCCTCCGCCAGGCCCAGCACCTGCGTGCCCGGCTTCCAGGTGCCGGCGCGGGCCTCCTCCAGCGTCGTGCGCGTGGCGACGTTGAGCTGTTTCACCATGCTCGTCAGCACGTGGCCGGGATGCAGCGCGTTCTGGTTGGAGTCCACGCCGATGCCGAACTTGCCGGCGTCCGCCGCCGCCTGCAGCACACCCACCCCCGTGGCCCCGGCGGCGTGGAACACCACGTCGGCGCCGCGCTCGATCTGCGAGCGCGCCAGCTCCGCGCCGCGCACCGGGTCGGCCCAGGCGGCGGGG
>JANXVC010000026.1 GCA_025351925.1 Rhodospirillales bacterium
CGCGCGGCCACTGGGCTGTGGAGAACAACCTGCATTGGGTTCTGGACGTGACCATGGGCGAGGATGCCTCGCTCGTGCGGCGCGGCCACGGCCCGCGCAACCGCGCGACGCTCAAGCGCGTGGCGCTCAACGCTGTCCGCAACGTCACGGGCAAGAACTCCATGCGCCACACCATGCGCGATGCAGTGCTGGACGTGCGCGTTCTCGCCGACATCCTCGACCACATGCCCGTCGCTTGATGCGAAATCCCTGGCTCACCGCCGAGGCCGCGCATGTCCATGAGCGCGTGAACCAGCGCTACTACGAGCGTTTGCTGATGGCGGTCGAGAGCCGGGCCGCGGCTCTGGGCTTGGCGTTCACGCGGACACCTGGCGCAAAGCCTGCCCGGCTTTCCAGTGAGGACGTTGCTGCCTTGGAGCAGGCCTTGCTCAATGCCAGGCACCTCTGGTGCTACGGCCTCGTGCCGGCACGCCGTCGGCACCTCGACGTCGGGCGCGAAGTCAGCGACGGCGGCGGTCTCTACTGGCTGCAATGGATCCTCGACGCCCTGGCCGAGCGGAGCGTCGTGCTGACGCGCACCGATGCGACGGTGCCGACGTGCGCGCCATCGCCGGGCGTCTTCGGTCCTTGAACGCCGGCGCCCGTCAGGCCATCCATGTGCGTCTGCCCACGGCGCGCCAGGCCAGGACGCCGAGCGGTGCGGGCGCACCGGCGGCCGTGCCGTGAACGAGGTGCGCCGGCTGCCCGCCCACGCCGATGCACCGCAGGCGGCGACACGGCGCCGGCACGTGCATGCCGCGCCGCATCTGCGGATCGCGTTCGGCCATCGGCTGGCCGACGGCCAGGCGGTGTTCTGGGACAGCAAGGCCGCGATCAACGGCCACATGCTGCTGTCGGGTCCGTCTGGGACGGGGAAGACCTACCAGCTCAACGCCATGCTCGCGGCGCTGGCGCGGCAGGGGGTGCCGCGCATCCATGTGCTGAACGTGCGCGGCGACCTGTGCGACGGCTTGCCCGAGCGCCAGGTCCATACCGTCCGCTTCTCCGAGCAGAGCCCCTATGGACTGCAGCCGCTGGAGCTGCTGGACGACGCCGACATCGGCGGGGTGCGCCGCCGCTGCCTCGCGTTCATCAACCTGATGGCCCGGCAAGGCGCCTTGGGGCAGCGCCAACGGCCCGCGTTGTTCCGCCTGCTGTCCGAGGGCTACCGGAACTTCGGTTTCCATATGGACGACCCGAAGACCTGGACGCTGGACCATGACCCCCGGGGCCGCCCGGGGCTGGTCAAGCGCTATCCGACGCTGAAGGACCTGAAGGGCAGCATCTGGACCCGCCTGGTCATGCTGCGGATGGGGCAGACCCAAACAGCCGCGGCAGCCCTGGACAAGGTGATCACCCTGGCCAAGCGGCGCTCCCGGCTGCGCAAGCAGCGGCAGGCTTCGGGCGACGGAGATGTGGAGAAGCTCGAGGCCGCCCTGGAGAAGGCGCGGGCCGAGGCGCGCGAGGCGTTCGCGGAGGGGTTGGAGAGGATCGACACCGGCGAGGAGCTGGAAGAGCTGATCCTGTGGAACAATCCCGATTGCGTGCAGTCGCTTTATGACCGGATCGAGGCGCTGGAACTTTCAGGGGTATTCAAATCCAGCCCTTTGCCGTTTCCGCGCGACGTGTTGCGTCTACGACTACAACATCCAGGCGCTCGATCTGCGCGAGCAGCAGCTGTTCACCGATTGCCTGATGGAACGGCTCTACGTCGGCGCCAAGCAGCGCGGCGAGTGCGACAGCCCAGTGGAGTTCGTGGTCATCGACGAAGCGGACAGCTTCACCACGGACGACCCGGAGCACATCATCAACCGGATGGTGAAGGAGCTGCGCAAGTTCGGGGTCGGGATGATCCTGGCCGGCCAGAGCTTCGAGCACTTCAGCGACGACCTGCTGATGTCCGCCTCGGTCAAGCTGGTGCTGGGGTGCCCCGAGATGTTCCTGGAGCCGACCCGCCGCCGCCTCGGGCTGCCCATGGCCGAGCAGGACGGGCGCAAGGTCAATCCGCTGGGCACGATCCGCCCGCGGCAGACGGCGTTCGCCGGCGTCGCCATGGCCGGGGAGAACCGGCCCATCGCCGAGATCCGCCTTGGGGCACCGGCCTGACCATGGCGGCTCTGGGCGCACGGGAAAGCCGGCTCCGTTTGCGCCGAGTGTGCCTATCGCTGGTGAGGCACACCATCGGGAAACCACCATGAGCGCACCCACCAAGCTGCCGGCCGCCGGGACGCGCGTTGCCTCGGCGTCGCTGCCAGCCACCCGGCCTAGGGGCGACCTGGCGAGGACGGTGCTGGCCTGCCTGGCGTCGGGTCCGAAAAGCCGGGCCGAGATCCGGGGGATCGTCGGCGGCTATGCCTGGGATGTCTACAAGGCCGTCGATAAGCTGGTGCGGACAGGCGCCGCGGCCGAGACCGGCAACGGCCGCTACGCGGCCGTCCCCGGGGCGCAGGAGAGGATCGGCGACCATGCCCGTCTCAGCCGCATGATCCTGGCGTTCCTGGCCGCCCCCCGGCGCATCGGCGAGGTCGTCCGGCACACCGGTGCGCCGCGTGGCACCGTGCGGAGCCGGGTGGACGCGCTGATCTGCACCGGGCAGGCTGCCAGGATCAGCCCAGGGCTCTACGTCGCCACCGGACGGCCGTGTGCCGAGCGCTGCGTGCCGGCAGCGCCTGCAGCGGCGCCCTGCAGCGGGCGGCCGCAGCCGATCCGCGATGCGATCCTGGCCTTCCTGGGCGAGCCGCGCCAGGCGCAGGACGTCGCAGCCCATATCGGCCGGCCGGTGTCGACCGCCACGGGCCACCTCGCGGCGATGCGGCGGCGGGGGTTGGTGCTGCGCATCGCCCCTGGCCGCTACGAGCGGGCGGTCGTCTCTGGCACGGCGCCCGATGCACACTGCGCCGGCAGCGTGCCGCCGCGCCGCGTCGCCTAGGCCGGCGCCCGGTGCTGTCTGTCGTCGACAAGAGGGGCAGGGTGCTCGGCCCGCTCAGCGCCGAGGACGGCCACGCCATGCTGGCGGCGTTCGCATTGTCCGGCGCAAGCGTCGAGGCGCGCGAGCGCGGCGCCGACGTGGTCCGCACCACGCAGCAGCGGGATTGCTGGTTCCGCTGCGACTGCCTCGGAACCGCAGAGGCCCCCATCCTGGTCCCGGTCACCGAGACGCACATCCGGCGCAGCCCGCACCATCCCGAGCATGCCGAGGGCTGCCCGTTCGAGATGACCGCGGTCGAGCGCGAAAGCTACGCCGCGAGCCTGCGTGAGCCGCAGGCCGGCGACAGCTTCCAGCTGGCGCGGGCCATCGGGCAGCCTGGCAGCGCACTCGTCCGGGACACCGCCTCCGGGGAGGACGAGAGCGGGCAATGCGCAGGCCGTGGCGTCCACAACGCCGGCCGTGAGCGGACCAAGCTATCGCAGCTGCTGTTCAAGCTGCTGTCCGACACGAGGCTGCACCAGGTCGGCCGCGGGCCGCGCGGCCATGCCGATCAGCAGGCGGCCCTGTACAAAGCGGCGCGCGGCATCTCGCTCGGCGGCGACCTGATGCTGTCGGGCGTACTCTACACCGACGCGGGCCAGCTCGACGACTTGGTTGGCCGTGTCAGGCTCAGGGCACGCTGGCCGGACGGGCGGCGTCCGCACGGGGTGCTGGTGTTCATCGCCGCGCGCATCGAGGACGATGTGATCGTGGCGGTCTCGGGGGCGCGGCTCACGGTCGAGGGGCCGATCGCCGTGTTCGGCCCGGGGACAGGCAAGATGCGGCACGGGCCGTTCGTGGTGGCCGTGCTGGTGGCGTCGCCGGACGGACGCGCGCCGCTGGTGCCGCTGAAAGGCTATGCCCATCCCTGCTGGACGCCCAGCGACATGCTGCCGGTCGACAGCTCCCACGAGCGGCGATCCTTGGACATCCTGGTGCGCTTCCGGGACTGGATGGGCACGCAGGGCTACGGCGTCGAGATCACGAAGCCGCTGCACGACCGGAGCCGATACTTCCTGGGCGGCGAAGAACCGGACCAGGTGGTCATGCCGGATTTCGAGGGCAAGGTCTTTGCCCCGGACGGCGGCTTCGCCCGCTCCCTGGTGGTCGAGACGCTTGGATTCCGTCACGCCGCCTACCGCGCGAAGAAGCAGCGCCTGAAGGAGATCCTGACGCGCAAACCCGGCCGCTACCTGGAGCACCTGGCGCATGACGGCATCGATCCAGCCGAAGGCGACCGCCGGTTCCGCAAGGACCTGCTAAAGTTCGGCAAGGACGTGATAGACACCGTCTTACGCAAGCCGGCGGCGAGCGCGGCGCCCGCAATCGTCCTGCCCCCGCCAGCCTCGCTGCCCGCGCCGCCTCGGGGTGAGATCTTCGCCCCAGCTCCGCCGGGCCATGCTGTCCTGATGGCATCGGCCGAAGTCCCGCAAACCCTGTTCGGAGCGCCTACGCCATAGACCCCGACCAGCATCGCCTGATGGTGCACGGAATGGTCGACCGGCCGCTCAGCTTTTCGATGGATGACCTGATGCGGTTCCCATCGGTCTCGGCGATCCATTTTCTCGAATGTTCCGGCAACACCAGCCTCTACAAGGACGCCAACATTAAGCCGGATTGGACTGTGCATGACACGCATGGCCTGCTGAGCTGCGCCGAGTGGACCGGCGTGCGTGTGGTCGACGTGCTGGCCGAAGCAGGAGTGCAGCCGGGCGCCAGCTGGATGTTGGCGGAGGGCGCTGACGCTTGCGCCATGAGCCGCTCTATCCCGGTCGCGAAGGCGATGGATGACGCAATCCTGGTCTACTCGCAGAACGGCGAGCGGCTGCGGCCCGAGCAGGGCTATCCGCTGCGCCTGCTGCTGCCGGGCTATGAAGGCAACACCAACATCAAGTGGGTCCGCCGCTTGAAGCTCGGTAGTCTTCCGTTTGAGACACGCGAAGAGACGTCGAAATACACTGACCTCGGACGCGACGGGAAAGCGCTGCAGTTCAACTTCATCATGCGGGTGAAATCCGTCATTACCCGTCCGTCGCCTGGTTTCCAGTTGAAGCGGACCGGCTTCCACGAAATCGCCGGGCTTGCTTGGTCCGGCAACGGCCGGGTCACCCGGGTCGAGGTCTCGGCCGATGACGGCGCGACCTGGACAGACGCGGCGCTGCAGGAGCCGGTCATGTCGCGCTGCCTGACCCGCTTCCGCCTACCCTGGTCCTGGAGCGGCGGCCCTGCCGTGCTGCAGAGCCGGGCCACCGACGAAACCGGCGCCGTGCAGCCGACGCGCGCCACGATACTCGCTGAGCGCGGCCCGAATTTTTATTACCATTATGACGCCATCACATCATGGCGGCTGGCTGCCGACGGGACGTTCACCATTGCGGTGTAACCTCGCGATCTGCGCCGCTCTGCTGTCGCTCGCCTCCCTCCACGGCGCCGCGACCAAACCGCAGCGTCTAGGTTTCGGCGCCCCGCTCACAGCCGATGCGCTGAAGCCGTTCGACATCGACGTGCGGGCCGACGGGACCGGGCTGCCGCCGGGCCGCGGCACGGTCAAGGAGGGCGAGACGATGTTCGCGCAGAGCTGCGCCGCCTGCCACGGCGCAAAGGGCGAGCACCCGATCTCCCCCTCGATGCGCCTTACCGGCGGCAAGGGCACGCTGACCACGCCGAACGCGGTGCAGACCGTCGGCAGCTACTGGCCTTACGCGACGACCTTGTACGACTACATTCATCGGGCGATGCCGTTCAACGCGCCGCAGTCACTCAGCCCGGACCAGGTCTATGCGGTTACCGCTTACATACTGTACTTGAACGGCATCGTGCCCGAGGACCAGACGCTGGATGCAACGAGCCTGCCGAAGGTGCAGATGCCGAACAACAATGGCTTCATTCCGGCCTATCAGCTGGGCAAGTAGCCGCCTGGCGCGGACGGCGTACGAGCGGGCGTTGCTGCTTCACCAGCAGATCGGAACGATGCAGGACGATGCCAACTGTGTCCAGAAGCTGGGCAATATCGCGGTGATTCGGTCGGATTACCCGGCGCAGATCTCCGGACCCCTTGTCCCACCCGTGTAAAGCTGCAGGCCGCAATCGGCCCGACCGCGCCATCCGCGCTAGGAGATTGAAGTTCGGCGTTGGATCAAAAGCTGCCGGACGTGGCTTGCCGCCAAATGGCCGCTCTCCCGGATTTTATGCCGAAAAGCGAATGGGCTGCTTTCGGGCAGCCAGTTCAGGCAGTCGATCCGGCATTGATCAGTCATCTCCGCAGGC
>JANXVC010000106.1 GCA_025351925.1 Rhodospirillales bacterium
GCTATCTGAATGTCCACGGATGGTGTCACCGACACCTTGACTCATGGTCGCCCGTGACCGGTCAACAATTATCTAAGCCCTCCTACCTGGGCAGTTACTTTTGCTTTAGATTTTTCACGAGAAAATAGCTGCATCGCTTCATTCCGTCCTGGCCATGTGCCATTGGGAACGGCGCTATGACGCTTCGGCTCCAAAGCGCGCGATAAATTGTGCGGCGCAGTAATCAGCCGATCAGCCACCGCGCCAAAGGCGGCACAATCACTGCGGTCACGACGCCGTTCAACCCAATCGCCAGGCCGCCGAATGCTCCTGCGGTCTCGTGCAGCAGCAGCACGCGCGCGGTCGCCAGTCCATGTCCAGCGGTGCCAGCCGCCAGGCCGCGTGCGCGCCAGTCGGTGATGCGCAGTGTCCGCCACAGCGGCGGCCCGATGACGATGCTCACCAGTCCGGTCAATAGGACGAACACGGCGGCCAAGGACGGATTGCCGCCGATCTGCTCCACGACAGCCATGGCAATCGGCGTCGTCACCGATTTTGGCGCCAGTGACAGCACGACCTGACGCGAGCCGCCCAGGTCGTGGGCGATCAGCATGACGCTGACGGCCGAGGTCAGCGTGCCGGCCAGGATGGCGGGGATGATCGCGGGCGCACTGCGGCGGATTTGATTCCAGGCCGCATACATCGGCACTGCGAGCGCGACCGTCGCCGGGCCCAGCAGGAAATGCACGTACTGCGCGCCCTGGAAATACGCGGAGTACGGCGTGTGCGTGGCCAGCAGCAGCCCAGACAGCAGCAGGATGGCGATCAGCACTGGATTGGCGAGCGGCCGGTCGCCCAGCATTCGGCTGAGCGCCATCGCGACCTGCCAGCCGACCAGCGTGACGGTCAGTCCCAGCAGCGGCGTGGATTCCAGATAGACCCAGATTGTGCCGAGCGGCGTCATCGGATCAGGCGCTGCATCACCAAGGCTGTGACGCCCAGGCCCAGCACGGTGGATACGACGATCGCAATGCCAATCGCCAGCCAATCGCGGCCCAGCGCGTCGAGCTGGGTGATAACCCCGACGCCGGCGGGCACGAACAGCAGCGACAGATGCCGCAGCAGCCCGGTCGAGGTGGACCGCATCGCCTCGTCCGGCCCGCCGCGCACGGCAAGCAGCCCGAGCAGCAGCAACAGGCCGAGCACCGGGCCGGGCATGGTCAATCCAGCCACGCGGGCGACCACCTCGCCGGCGAACTGGCACATGATGAGGATAGTGAGGGTGCGCAGCACGCGGTCAGGCGGTCATTCTTGCTGAAGCGGCAGCCGCAGCTTGAAGCCGGCGCCGGGACGGAGGCGGCGCTCCTGCTCGGATTGGGCGGTGGACCCGGCCGAGTAGCCCTCGCCGCGATACTGCTGCCCCCGGGTAAACAGGCCGGGGGCCAGTTCGGGCGCCGTGCTGGCGCGGGGACCCGACGGCGCGTCGAGGTCGCGGTTCGGCGTAGGCGCCAAATCGAAGTTCGGCACGAGCGAAGTCGGCCCGCCGCTGGGAGGCGCTGGGGGCACCGGCAGCAATGGCGACCGATGCGGCGTCGCCTGCAGGTTCAACCCGCGATGCTGCGGCCAGGCCGGAGCAGACAGCAGCAGAAGCGGCACAACGATTGCGACAGCGCGCTTCATAGGAATTGCGCGCTTCATAGGAATTTCGCGCCTCATAAGGCGGATTGGCTAGGGGTTTCAGGCGATAGGCCCTGTGGATCGCTGGGCGGATTGCCGGCGGGCGCACCCAATGGCCCATCGCCGAGGGCTCGCCAGGCGCGCAACGACCAATGCACCGACGAGAACGCCAACTCATCCCAGGGAATGTCGGCCCAGTCGAACAGCCGGACGTCGAGACTTTCCACCCCCGCCGCGAAGGTCGGGGCGCCGTCGAAGCGGGCGCGGAAGATGATCTGCACCTGGCCGATGCGGCTGATGCTGAACACGGCGAGGATGCCGTCGAGCGTGATGCGCGCAGCAGCCTCCTCCATCGCTTCCCGCTGCGCGCCCGCCTCGACGGTCTCCTGGAGTTCGAGGTAGCCGGCCGGAAGGGTCCAGTAGCCTCGCCGCGGTTCGATCGCCCGGCGGCATAACAGGACCTGGCCGTCATGCACGACAACTGAGCCGACGACCATTTTTGGATTTTCGTATGCGACGAAGCCGCACTCGTCGCAGACCGCGCGCTCACGCGTGTCGTCATCGGGAATACGGTTGGTGAAGCGCGCCATAGTCGCAGCCTGCTGCGGCCCGCCTGAGGGATCAAGTCCTGGCGGTGCCGGTTAGGCGGTTATACCGACAAATTCAGCAGGGAGCCCCGCGGCGTATGCCCGGGCGGAGCGGCGCCGGGCAGGCCTTGCTTGCCCAGCGGCGAAACCAAGGCCGCAGGACCGGCGTCTCGCTGCTCGCGCACCGGCCGGATCGGGCTGGATTGCTGCAGCGGCGGGATGGACGCGGGGCCGGAGAACGCCGAGAGCGAGTTTGTTGAGAGCATGATCGGCAGACTACGCTGAAATGATGACGAAATGGTTAAGGGCTCGACGATTGCAGCGCGGCGACGCCGGGCAGCGTCTTGCCCTCGAGCCACTCCAGGAACGCGCCGCCGGCGGTGCTGACATAGCTAAGTTGCTCCAGCACCCCGGCGTGCCGCAGCGCGGACACGGTGTCGCCGCCGCCCGCCACGCTGCGCAGCGCGCCTTGCGCCGTCGCCTCCGCGACCGATCGGGCCAGCGTGGTGGTCGCTGCGTCGAACGGCGGCGTCTCGAAGGCGCCGAGCGGCCCATTCCAGACCAGGGTACGAATATCCGGCAGTCGGTCCTGCAAGGCCTGCACGGTGGCCGGCCCGACGTCGAGCATCATCGCGTCGGAAGGGATTGCCTGCACCGAGACCGTCTCCGTCGGCGGGTTGGCGCGGAACTCCCGGGCGACGACGGCGTCGCTCGGCAGCACGATCTCGCAACCGGCGCGATTTGCCTCCGCCATGATGTCCCGCGCCGTCGCGTGCATCTCTGCCTCCTGCAGGCTCTTGCCCACATTGGTTCCTTGAGCGGCCAAAAAGGTGTTGGCCATTGCGCCGCCGATCACCAGCACATCGACCCGTTTGGACAGATTGCCCAAAAGCTCCAGCTTGGTGGAAACCTTGGACCCGCCGACGATCGCGCAGACCGGCCGGGCCGGGCTGCCGAGCGCCGCCTCGAGTGCATCGAGCTCCGCCTGCATCATGCGGCCGGCATAGGCGGGCAGCAGATGCGCGACCCCCTCGGTGCTGGCGTGCGCCCGGTGCGCGGCGGAGAAGGCGTCGTTGACATAGATGTCGGCGAGCGAGGCGAGCTCACGCGCAAACTCTGGGTCGTTCGCCTCCTCGCCGGGGTGGAACCGGGTGTTCTCCAGCACCAGCACGTCGCCGTTCGCCACTAGGGCGACCGCGGCCTGGGCACCGGGGCCGATGCAGTCGCCGACGAACGCGACGGCCTTACCCAGTACTTCGCCCAACGCCCGCGCCATCGGGGCCAGCGACATCGTATCCACGTGCTTGCCCTTCGGCCGGTCGAAGTGGCTGCAGACAATCACCTGGGCGCCGCCATCCATCAGCTCCCGGATGGTGGGGGACAGCCGCTCGATCCGCGTGAGGTCGCTGATGTGCCCGTCTTGCACCGGGACGTTGAGGTCCGCGCGCAGCAGCACGCGCTTGCCGGCGACATCGACCCCGTCCAGAGTACGGACGCTCATGCCCGCATGCCTCCGAACAGGACGGCGGTATCGATCATGCGGTTGCTGAAACCCCACTCGTTGTCGTACCAACCCATGATGCGGGCCAGCTGCCCATCCACGACCGCGGTCTGCGTCGCGTCGAAGGTGCAGCTCGCCGCCTGATGGTTGAAATCGACGCTGACCAGCTTGGCCGTGTTGTAGTCGAGGATGCCGCGCAGCGCGCCGGTTGAGGCCGCCCACATCGCGTCATTGATCTGCGCCACCGTGGCCGCCTCGCGCAGGTTCACGTCGAGGCTGACCAGCGACACGTTCGGCACCGGCACCCGGATCGCCGTGCCGTCCAGCTTGCCCGCGAGCTCCGGGATGACGAGGCCCAGCGCCTTCGCGGCGCCCGTACTGGTCGGGATGGCGGAGACGGCGGCAGCGCGGGCGCGGTGCAGGTCCTTGTGCAGCGTATCGACGGTATTCTGGTCGCCGGTGTAGGCGTGGATGGTGACCATGTAGCCGCGCAGGATGCCGAAGCTGTCATGCAGCACCTTCGCCATCGGCGCGAGGCAGTTGGTGGTGCAGGAGGCGTTGCTGATGACAGTCATCTGCGGCGTGATGACCTCGTGGTTCACGCCGTAAACCACCGTTGCATCCACACCGTCCGCCGGCGCCGAGATCAGCACCTTGCGGGCGCCGGCGCCTTGGATCAGCGCGCTCGCCGACCCTTTGCTGGTAAAGCGCCCCGTGCACTCCATCGCGACATCGACGCCCTGGTATGGCACCTTGGACGGATCGCGCTCGGCCGAGACCTTGATTGGACCGAAGGTCCTGCCGCGGCAATGGATGGTGATGGCGTCGCCGTCCACCGTGACCTCGCCGGGGAAGCGGCCGTGCACGCTGTCGAAGCGGAACAGGTGGGCGTTGGCCTCGACGCTGCCCAGGTCGTTGATGGCGACCGGCACGATGTCGTCGCGGCCGCTCTCGACGATGGCGCGCAATACCAGGCGACCGATGCGCCCGAACCCGTTGATGGCGACCTTGACGGCCATTGAATCCAGCTCCCTCTAGTTGGTGATAAGCCGCTTCTTCACGGCGGTGGTGACGGCCTCCGGCGTGATGCCGAAGTGGCGGAACAACGCATCGCCCGGCGCGCTGGCGCCGAATCCGGTCATGCCGATGAACACGCCGTCCAGGCCCAGCCAGCGCTCCCAACCGAAGCCGCAGGCGGCCTCGATGCCGAAGCGCGGCGCGCTGCCCAGGACGCCTGCGTGGTAGCTCTCGACCTGCTGCGAAAATAGGTCCCAGCACGGCAGCGAGACCACGGCCACCGAGATGCCCTCGTCGGCCAGCATGCGCCGCGCCTCGACCGCGATGGCGACCTCGGACCCGGTTGCAATCAACGTCGCCTGCCGCGGGCCGTTCGCCTCGGCCAAGACGTAGCCGCCGCGGGCGCTGCGGTTCTCACCGGCATCCGGGCGCAGCGCCGGCACAGCCTGGCGGGACAGCACCAGCAGCGTCGGCCCATCCGACCGGCGGATCGCCAGCTCCCAGCACTCGGCGGTCTCCAGCGCGTCGGCTGGGCGCATCAGATGCAGGCCGGGCATGGCGCGGAGCGAGGCAAGCTGCTCGACCGGCTGGTGCGTCGGCCCGTCCTCGCCCACGCCGATGCTGTCATGGGTGAGCACATGGATGACGCGCAGGCGCATCATCGCTGCCAGGCGGAGCGCCGGGCGCATGTAGTCGCTGAACACGAGGTAGGTGCCAGCATACGGCAGCAGCCCGCCATGCAGTGCGAGGCCGTTCATGCACGCCGCCATGCCGTGCTCGCGGATGCCGTAATGCACATAACGTCCGGCATAGCTGCCGGGACCGACCGGCGACATGCCGCGAACCATTGTGAGATTGGAGTACGTGAGGTCCGCCGAACCGCCCACCAGCTCCGGGATCGTCGGCACCAGCGCCGCGAGCGTTCGCTGGCTGGCCTGCCGGGTGGCGAGCGCCGGGCGGGTGTCGGCAAATTCGGCTTTCAGGGCGGCCATCGCCTCGTGCCAGGCCTCGGGCAGGCGCCCCGCCACCACGCGCTCGAACTCGGCCCGCAGCGGATGCTTGGCGAGCCGCTTCAGCCAGGCTCGGCGCGCGGCAGTTCCGCGGCTGCCGGCCGAGGCCCAGCGCTGCATCAGGTCCGGCGGCACGCTGAACGGCGGATGCTGCCAGTCCATTGCCTGTTTCGCGGCCCTGGATTCCGAGCGGCCCAGCGGCCTCCCATGGCAGTCGGCGGTACCCGCCATTGTTGGCGCTGCAAAGCCGATGATGGTGCGGCAGGCGATCAGCGTCGGCTTTTTCGACCGCAGCGCCAAGGACAGCGCCGCGAGTACCTGAACCGGATCATGGCCGTCCACCCGCTTCGTGGCCCAGCCGAGTGCGGCGAAGCGCTTCAGCTGGTCATCCGACGACGACAGCGCCGCCGGCCCATCTACCGAGCAGCCATTATCATCCCACAGTACCGTCAGCTTCTCGAGCCGCAGATGCCCGGCCAAGCTGGCGGCCTCGTGGCTGATGCCCTCCATCAGGTCGCCGTCAGAGGCGACGACCCAGGTGCGGTGGTCCACCAGGCTCTTGCCGTAGCGCGCCGCCATCATGCGCTCGGCGAGCGCCATGCCGACCGCGGTGGCCAAGCCTTGGCCGAGCGGCCCGGTCGTGGTCTCGATCGCCGGATGCTCGCCATGTTCGGGGTGCCCGGCCGTCGGGCTGTCCAGCTGGCGGAAGCGCTCAAGCACGTCGATCTCCATGCCGGCGTGCCCGGTCAGATGCAGCAGCGCATAGAGCAGCATGGATCCATGCCCGGCCGACAGCACGAAGCGGTCGCGGTCCGGCCAGCGCGGATCGGCCGCGTCGAACCGCAGATGCCGTGTCCACAGCGCCGTGGCGACGTCCGCCATGCCCATCGGCATGCCGGGATGGCCAGACCCCGCGGCCTCGACCGCGTCGATCGCCAGCGCCCGGATCGCGTCGGCCATTCGCCGTTCGACCGTGGCGGGCCGGGCCAGGATTTTTTCCTGGGCCCAGAGAGCCGGAGCGTGCTGCCCAGCCCGATTCCGGGCCAGTATTTCCGCCGCGCGAGAGCCTTCCATCAATCCTCCGCCCGCCCCAGCCCAGGCGCTATGGGGGGATGCCGCTATACGGGCGGAGGCGCGTGCGGGCAAGCCCTGTAGGTTGCATGGGATTGGGACGCACATTGGACCGGCCGAAAACCGGCCAAGCAGAACCGCTTAGCCGCCGGTTCTTCGGCTACGGTCCCGAAGCAGGCGCCATCGTTTTAGGTCTGATCCAATGTTCGGTTCGCCCGGGCCACCACCACCTCAAACAGCACCTGACAACCGGCTTCGGCCTCCTCGGGCTCGATGCTTTCCGCCTCGTTATGGCTCAGGCCGTCCTTGCAGGGCGTAAAGATCATCGCCGTCGGAACGTGCCGCGCCACGTAGACCGCGTCGTGGGCTGCGCCCGAGACGATCTCCCGGGTGGAATATCCCAGCCGCGCCGCCGCTTGTCGCACAAGGTCGATGCAGGCGGGGTCGAACGGCTGGGCCGGAATGCGGAACAGCTCCTGTAGCTTGAGTTCCACGCCGGAGTCGCAGGCAATCAACCCGGCCTCCCGCGGGAACTGCGCCGCCAGCCGATCGACCTCGGCCGCGTCGGGATGGCGGAACTCGACGCTGAACCGCACCTCGCCCGGCACCACGTTCCGGCTGTTGGGCACGACCTGAAGCTGGCCCACCGTGCCGCGCCCGTCTTCGCCGCGCGCGCGCATCATGCGGTCCACGAGGTCGATGACCCGGGCGGCGCAGACCAGCGCGTCCCGCCGGGTGCTGGGCGGCGTCGTGCCGGCGTGGCTGTCCTGCCCGATGGCGACCGCGTCGTACCAGACCTGCGCCTGGCCGCCGGTCACGATGCCGATCTGCCGGCTCTCGCGCTCCAGGATCGGGCCCTGCTCGATATGCAGCTCGAAATACGCGTCGGCCGGGAAGGGACGGGCGGGTTCAGGGCCGCGATAGCCGATGCTGTCCAGCGCAGTACCGACTGAGGTGCCCTGTGCATCCGTCAGCGTCTCCATCGCCGCTTGTGCATACACGCCAGCCCAGACGCCGGAGCCCATCAGGCTGTGGCCGAATCGGCTGCCCTCCTCGTCGGTCCAGTTCACCAGTTCGACCGGCGCCTCCGTCGTGATGCCGAGGTCGTTCAGGCTGCGCATCACCTCAATCCCGGCCAGCACGCCCAGCGCGCCGTCGAACCTGCCGCCCGATGGCTGGCTGTCGAGATGGCTGCCGAACAGCACCGGCAGGCGGCCCGGGTCTTGCCCGGCGCGGCGCGCGAACATGTTGCCCATCGCATCGACCCGGACGGCGAGCCCCGCCTGCTCGCACTCCATACGGAACCGGTCACGCCCCGCGCGGTCCACCTCGCTCAGCGCCAGCCGCCGCACGCCGCCCTTTGCCGTCGCGCCGATCGCGGCCATGGCCATCAGGCTGTCCCACAGCCGCTTGCCGTCGATCCGCCGGTTGGTCGCACTCATGCCGTGCCGTCCATCGTTGTCGCCCATCGTTGTCGCAGGGTCCGAAAGCGGCCATCATGCGCGTCAGCCCGCCGCCCGCAAGCCCCGGAGAACTCCCCTTGGCGCACGCATTGCCGACCGCTCCCGCCATCCTGCGCAACGCGATCCTCGACCGGGAGGCCGTGTGGCAGGCCCGGGTGGACCTCGCCGCCTGTTTTCGTGCCGCGAGCCGGATGGGCCTGCACGAGGGCATCTGCAACCACTTGTCCGCCATGGTCCCGGGATCGGACGCGCTGTTTCTGGTGAACCCATACGGCTGGGGTTTCCACGAGGTTACCGCGTCCCGCCTGCTGGTCTGCGACTTCAACGGCAACGTCGTGCAGGGCGTCGGCGTGCCGGAGGCGACCGCGTTCCACATCCATGCCCGCATCCATCTGCGCCTGCCGCGCGCCCGGGCAGCGTTCCACACCCACATGCCGAACGCGACGGCGCTGGCGATGCTGGAGGGTGAGCCGCTGGCGTTTGCCGGGCAGACCGCGCTGAAGTTCCTGGGCCGGGTCGTCGTCGATGACAACTACAACGGCCTGGCGCTGGACGAGGCCGAGGGCGACCGCATCGCCGCGAGTATGGGCGACGCCGACGTGGCGTTCATGCGCAACCATGGGATCATGGTGCTGGGCCGCAGCATCGCCGAGGCTTGGGACGACCTGTATTACCTGGAGCGCGCGTGCGAGGCGCAGCGCCTGGCGCTGTCCACCGGGCGGACACTCAAGCCGGTGCCGCCCGCCGTGGCGGCCGCGACGGCGCGGCAGATGCAGGAGGGTGGTGACGAGCCGGCGCGCCTGCATCTGGAGAGCATCAAGCGCACGCTTGACCGTGAGGCGCCGGACTACCGGCATTGACCCGTCGTCTGTTGCTCATCCTGGCGGCGCTGCCCGGCTGCACTCTCGTCGATCAGAACACGTTCAATCCTGCCGCCCGCGCGGCGCCCGTCATCCCGCCGGCACCCGTTGTCGCAGCCGTCCCGGCGTCGCCGGGCCCGCCGCCGTTATTGACGCTGCAACCGGGTCAGCCGACGCAGGACGCGGTGCGCCAGGCCGTTGCGGCGGCCCGGCGACGCAAGCCCGACGTGGTGTTCGACGTCATCGCCATGGTCCCGGCCGGGACTGCTGCAGGAGGCGCAGTGACCGAGAGCCAGGCTGCGTCGTCCAGCGCCGAGGCCGGTGCTGTCGCCCGCACCATCACGGCCCAGGGTGTGCCGCCCGGCCGCGTGCGGCTGTTTGCCCGTCCCGAGGCTGGCCTGACCGGGCGCGAGGTCCGCGTTTACGTGCGCTGACGGGGCTGGTAACCCCGGCTCTATGCCACATCCCTTGCTCCGCCTGCTGCCCCGGCAGGACCGCCGCCTGAAGGCCGGTCACCCATGGGCGTTCAGCAACGAGATCGCGACGACGCCGGAGCACCGGACCTGGCCTGCTGGCGCCCCGGTGCGCATCGAGGGCGACGGCGGCTGGCGCTACGGCACCTTCATGTTCAATCCGCATAGCCTGATCGCCGTCCGGCTGCTCGACCGCAACCCGGACGCCGCTATCGACGCCGGTTGGGTCCGAGCGCGGATCGCCGACGCTGTCGCCTACCGTGCCCGTGTCGTTCCCGGGACGCAGCACCGCCTGGTGCACGCCGAGGCCGACCGCCTGCCCGGGCTGATCGTGGACCGCTTCGGCGACGTGGCGGTCATCCAGGCCAACACCGCCGGCATGGACCGCTTGCTGCCGGAAATCACCGCGGCGCTGCTGGACCTGCTGCCGCTTCGCGCCATCGTGGCGCGCAACGACAGCGCCGCGCGGCTGCAGGAAAGGCTGCCGCAGGAGGTGGGCCTGCTGCACGGGACGGATGCCGAGACGATGGCGGAGGAGGCCAGCGTGCGTTTCCCGGTCAACCCGACGTCAGGCCAGAAGACCGGATTTTTCTTCGATCAGAAGCCCAACCGGGACCAGGTCGCATCCCTCGCCGCAGGGGCGCGCGTGCTGGACGTGTTCTGCCACACTGGCGCCTTTGGCCTGCGCGCCGCCGCCGCTGGCGCCGATGCCGTCACGCTCGTGGACAGCAGCCAGCCGGCGCTGGATCAAGCGCTGGAAGCCGCCGCGGCGAACGGCATGCGCGACCGGGTTTCAATTCAGCGCGGCGATGCCTTCGACGTCATGGCGGCGCTCGCTGCGAACAACGAGCGCTTCGATATCGTCGTCTGCGACCCGCCGGCCTTCGCCAAATCCCGCAAGGACCAGGAGGCCGGCCTGCGCGCCTACCACCGCATGACCCGGCTGGCGGCGCCGTTGGTCCGATCTGGCGGCTTCCTGTTCGTGGCGTCATGCAGCCACCACGCCCCGCTGGACCTGTTCACAGCCCAGGTCACGTCGGCGCTGCTCAAAGCCCGGCGGGACGCGCGGATTGTTCATACCGGTGCTGCGGGACCCGACCATCCCGTCCATCCCGCCCTGCCGGAGAGCGCCTATTTGAAGTCGCTGCTGTTAAACCTTTCCTAAGCACTGGAATTCCGGCAGACGGGCCCACCTTCCATGCTATAATCCGAGCCAGTGATGCACCCAGCGGCGTTCGTCTTGCCGTTTGCCCACCGGGTCGCCGCCATCATAGGAATTTGGCCATGTCATCTGCGTCTCATTCGGCGCCGTTTTCCTCGACGCCTATCGACGCGGCGCCGGAGGGCCGGGCTGCCCGGGTGCCTGGCCGGTCCCTGCTGCGCCGGGCGGCCACGTTCCAGTCGCCGGTGCTGGCGCACAGCGTGTGGCAGATCGCCTCGACCGGTGCCGCCTACGCGGCAATGCTGGTGCTGATGTATCTCGCTTATCACGTGTCGGTCTGGCTGAGCCTCGCGCTGGTGCCGCTCGCCGCTGGCCTCGTGGTGCGGCTGTTCATCATCCAGCACGATTGCGGGCACGGTGCCTTTTTCCAGTCGCGCCGCGCGAACCTCGTGGTCGGCGTGCTGTGCAGCCTCGCGACGCTGACGCCGTTCACCAACTGGCGCCGTCACCACGCGCAGCACCACTCGATGTGGAACAACCTCGATCAGCGCGACATGACGACCGACATCTACTCCACGTGCCTGACGGTCCAGGAATATGAGGCGATGTCGCGATCAAAGCGCTGGCTCGCCCGCACTGTGCGGCACCCGTTGATTGCGCATTTGATCATCCCGCCGCTCGTGTTCCTCGTGCTGTATCGCGTGCCGTTCGAGACGCCGCGCGCCTGGGTGCGGGAGCGGCGGGCGGTGTATATGACGAACGCGCTGATCGCAGCCGGCCTGATCGCGATGGTGCTGCCGCTTGGGATTTGGCCCGTGCTACTCATCCAGGTTCCGGTGATCGCGGTTGCGGCCATTATCGGGGTCTGGCTGTTCAGCATCCAGCACCGGTTCGAGGAGGCCCATTGGGCGCATAGTTCGGACTGGAGCGCGATCACCGCGGCGATCCGCGGAAGCTCATTCCTCAAGCTGCCGGCGGTGCTGCGCTGGTTCAGCGGCAACATCGGCTACCATCACGTGCACCACCTGGTGCCGCGGGTGCCGAACTACCGGCTGCGCGCCTGCCACGAGGCCTGCGAGGAGTTGTTCGGCACCGCCCGCGTCCTCACCTTGCGTGAGGCGCTGCTGGCGCCGAGCTATGCGCTGTACGATGAAGGCCTCGGCCGGATGGTGCAGTTTCCGCGGGTTCGTTGACTTAGGCCTAGCTGACTCGCGCGTCAGTACTCGGCTGAGCTGATAACCTCTAGTAGAACGCTAAAAACTTTTATCGCTTCCTAGTCATCATTTCGCTTCTCTGTACACATTTCCGTGATATGGTTTCCCCAGCAAGTTGGAACGGGGGTTGGCGATGGACATGGTGACGCTGGCGGCAGAGGGCTCCTTGGTCGATCCAAAGATCCTGCTGATCGAGTCGGACGTGCCCACTGTTCGCGCCCTGGTGACGGGTCTCGAGCAGGCCAGCATGCAGGTGGTCTGGGCCCGGGACAGCACGACCGGTCTCGCGCTCAGCGCCCGGCTACAGCCGGATATCGTGCTCGTTGGACTGGGCCTGTCCGACGTGGACAGCGTCGTTCTTGTCAAGCATCTCGTGGAGCCGCGAAACTGCGGCGTCATCGTGCTCGCGGGTGCCGAGGATGAGGCGGCGCGGATCGCCAGCCTGGAACTCGGAGCCGACGACTACTTGGCGAAGCCGCCGACGGTGCGCGACATGATCGCGCGGGTTCGCGCCGTGCATCGGCGGGTCAATGTCCGCAAAAGCCTCTCTGCTTTGCCGAACGCTGAGGCGGTGCTGGCCATCGGGCCGATCCGTCTCAACCTGCA
Source organism: Rhodospirillales bacterium (assembly GCA_025351925.1). Classification (GTDB taxonomy): domain Bacteria; phylum Pseudomonadota; class Alphaproteobacteria; order Acetobacterales; family Acetobacteraceae; genus CAHJXG01. The sequence goes on from JANXVC010000106.1 coordinate 12,621, forward strand.
GCACCGCAGCGTGCATACGCCCGATGGGCGGCGGATCAATCTTACCTCCGCGGAATACACCGCGCTCGAGACATTCGCCCGGGCTGGCGGCAACGCCGTTTCCCGGGATAGCCTGTCGGCTGCGGCGCTGCGGCGCCCATGGCGCCCCGAGGACCGCAGCGTGGACCAGCTCGTGTTCAACCTTCGGCAGAAATTGCCCTTGGATGCCGATGGCGGCGTGCTCATCCAGAGCATTCGCGGCTCCGGCTATTGGATGCGCGCGCCGGACCGGCAGGTTCCGCAACGGCCGGAGTTCGCCTGGACGCCCGACGACGCGCATGTCCTTCCGATGCCGGCCTACCAGCTTGCCAAGTCTGCCTAGGGCACCGTCCGATCGACCTGCTCCTCTGATGGGATAAAGATGCTCGTTAAAACAATGCTCTAGAGCATGCGCTGCAAGATGATCTTCTGCACGTCCGAGGTCCCCTCGTAAATCTGGCAGACCCGGACATCGCGATAGATCCGCTCGACCGGATAGTCGGACAGGTAGCCATAGCCGCCCAGCGTCTGGATCGCGGCCGAGCAGATGCTTTCTGCCGCCTCGGACGCGAACAGCTTCGCCATCGCCGCCGCCTCCAGCGCCGGCTGCCCGGCGTCCTTCAGCCGGGCGGCGCGCAGGGTCAGTTCCCGGGCCGCAGCCAGCTTGGTCTTTGCCTCGACCAGCCGGAAACCGACAGCCTGGTGCTCGATGATCGGTCGGCCGAACTGCTTGCGCTCCTTGGCATAGCCGATGGCGTAGTCGAGCGCCGCCCGGGCCATGCCGACGCTCTGCGCCGCAATGCCGATCCGCCCGCTCTCCAGCGTGCTGAGCGCGATCTTGAGGCCCTGGCCCTCCTCGCCGATGCGCTGGTCGTTGCTGACCTGCATGTCGTCGAACGCCAGCGCGCAACTGTCCGACGCCTTCTGCCCCAGCTTGTGCTCCACCCGCGCCACCGAGAAGCCCGGCGTGTCATTGGCAACCACGAACGCCGAAATGCCCTTCTTGCCGGCCGCCGGATCGGTGACCGCGAACAGGATCGTGGTCTTGCCATACGACGCATTCGAGATGAACTGCTTCGAGCCGTTGATCACGTAGCCGCTGTTGGTGCGCACTGCCCGGGTGCGAACGCCCGACGCATCCGATCCGGCCGCGGACTCGGTCAGTGCAAAGCTGCCGATCGCCTCGCCGCTCGCCATTGGGCGAAACCAGCGCTCCTTCTGCGCCGGCGTCGCAAACTTTTCCAAAATTTCGCAGGTCGGCGCGTTGTGCACGCTGACCAGCGTGGAGACCGAGCCATCGCCAGCCGCGATTTCCTCGACCACCTGGGCGTAGGTCTCATAGCCGATCTCGCTGCCGCCCCATTCGGCGCTGTTGGTGGCGCCGAGAAAACCCATCTCACCGAGTTCGCGGATGATCTCGGGCTCGATCCGGCAGGCCTGCTCGCGTGCGGCGGCATGCGGGGCGAGGCGCTCCTGTGCAAACCGCCGGGCGGCCTCGATAATCAGCGCACTGGGATCGGTGTGGTCGAGCATGGGGCGTCCCTCCGTTTTTGCTTCGCGCCAGGTTCTATTTCACGCCAGCCTATCGCAGGCGCTACTCGGCCGCTACGCCGAGCGTCCGGACGGCTGACATGGGAGCATTCAGCCGACCCAGCAACGCTTCCCGACGCGGCCGGGCGGCATCCACGCTGGCAACCTTCACCGGGCCGAAGCCGCGGATGTCCTGCGGCAACGCTGCCAACGCCACTGCGGCGTCCAGCGTTTCGGCCCGAAGGCTGTCGAGCGCAAGGCGGACGTCACGCTCATACTCGGCGACCAGCGCGCGCTCCTGCCGGCGGTCGCGCTGCCAGCCGAACGGGTCGAGCACGGTGCCGCGCAGCGCCTTGCCATGGCGCAGCAGACGGAACAGCGGCAGGGCGATGCGGCCGGGGATCTTCATCTTACGGCGGCGGCCGGTTGCTGGGTCGAGCCGGCTGAGCAGGGGCGGCGCCATGTGGAACACCGGCTCGTCGCCGTACACAGCAGCAGCGTGCAGCCGGGCCACCTCGTATTCGTCCTTGTAGGCGAGCACGCGGAAGAAGCCCTCCGCCACCGCACGGGTCAACGCTCCGGCTTGACCCGTAAGCGCCGTCTCGCGCGCCTGGGCCGCATCCACCAAGGCGCGATACCGGGCCGCGAGGGCTGGACCTTGGTAGTCCACGAGCTCGCCTTGCCGCCGGGCGATTACCGCGTCCAGCGTGTCCGACGCCGGAGCGGTGTCCGCCATGATCGCGTCGGCCAGCGCCGGCTGCGTCGCGAGGATGCGGCCCCACAGGAACGCCCGGCGGTTCAATGCGACGGCGGTGCCGTTCAGCTCCATGGCCCGCATCAGCGCGCCGCTGCCGACCGGCAGCAATCCCTGCTGCCAGGCAATCCCAAGCAGCAGCGTATTCATCGCCTGCGCATTGCCGAACAGCCGCTCCGACAGCGCACTGCCGTGCAGGAAGCGCGACCGCGCCGTGGATGTCGCCCGGCCGATCGCCCGGCGGTGCAGCCCCGCATCGACCTTCAGATCGCGGTCGCCCATGAACGCCGCCCCAGCTTGCAAATCGAGGTTGCCGATCACCGCCGCTCCCGCCGCACAGCGCCCCAGCACGTCTGGCCCGGCGCTCACCGCGAGGTCCGCCGCCAGCAGCAGGTCCGCCGTCCCGCGCGGGATGCGCACGACATCCAGCCCAGTATCCGCGATCTGAACATGCGATACGACGGCGCCGTTCTTCTGCGCCAGCCCGGTGAAGTCGAGCGTGCTGACCTGGCGTCCCTCAAGGTGCGCCGCCATCGCCACGATGGCGCCGCAGGTCACGATCCCGCCGCCGCCGATCCCGGCGAACAGGCCGCGCCAGGGTGACGCCGCGTCCGGCAGCGCCGGTTCGGGCAGGTTGGCGGACAGCTCCGCCTCCCGCGCGGCCCAAATCGCGGCCGGGTCGTTGGCCGGCTCGGCAATCGGCGCGTCGGACTTTAATATGACGAAGCTCGGGCAGAAGCCCTTGAGACAGGACAGATCCGTGTTGCAGCTCGTCGGGCTGATGCGGCGCTTGCGGCCGTGATCGGTCTCGACCGGCTCGATCGCGATGCAGTGCGACTGCGCCGTGCAGTCGCCGCAGTTCTCGCAGACGCGCTCGTTGATCACCACGCGGGTCTCGGCGACAGCGAGCTTGCCGCGCTTGCGGCGGCGGCGCTTCTCGGTGGCGCAGACCTGGTCGTAGATGATGGCGCTCACCCCCGGGTGCTCGCGCATCCGGCGCTGCACCGCATCGAGGTCGTCGCGGCCATGGCGCAGCGTGCCCGGCGGCAGCTCCGACGCTGCCGGCAGCCGGGCCGGGTCGTCGGCGACCAAGGCGAGCAGGCCGATGCCCTCCGCCGCCAGCTGCTGGGCAATCTTCAGCACCGTCGGCCCGCCCTCGGCCGGCTGACCGCCCGTCATGGCGACCGCGTCGTTGAACAAAATCTTGTAGGTCATCGGCGCCCCGGCGGCGATCGCCTGGCGGATCGCCAGCAGGCCGGAGTGCTGATAGGTGCCGTCCCCCATGTTGGCAAACATGTGCGGCGTGTCGGTGAAGGATGACAGCCCAACCCAGGGCACGCCCTCGCCGCCCATTTGGCTGAACGTCTTGGTGCCCTCGGACGTGGTCAGCGCCATGGTGTGGCAGCCGATCCCCGCCATGGCGAAGCTGCCGTCCGGCAGCCGCGTGCTGGTGCCGTGCGGACAGCCGGCGCAGAACGTCGGGGCGCGCGTCAGCAGTCCCGGGGCGCGGACGGGGACGGGAGCTATGGCCTGCTCATCGAAATCTATCCCGCACCGGCGGAGCACGCGGGCCAGCGCCGTCATTGCCAGCTCCGGCGAGAGCTCCAGCGTGGCCGGCAGCAGCGGCGCGCCGGCCTGGTCGAGCTTGCCCTCGACGCTAGGGCGGTCCGCGATGTCGTATAACGCCGACCGGAGCTGCGTCTCGACGTTCGCGCGCTTTTCCTCAACGACCAGGATGGCCCGCTTGCCCTGGGCGAACTCACGCACGCCCTCGGTCTCCAGCGGCCACGACAGCGCAACCTTGTAAACCGCGATGTCCGGATGCCGGTCCAGGCCCAGGCGGCGCAGCGCGTGCATGGCGTCGTGGTGCGCCTTGCCGACCGTCACGATGCCGATCGTCGCATCCGCCCGCCCATGCATAAGCCGGTCGAGCCGGTTCGCCCGTGCCCAGGCCCGCGCCGCAGGCAGCCGCTCGTCCGACATGCGCCGCTCAAGCTCCGCGCGCTCGGCCGGCCAGGGCAGCAAGGCGTCGAGGTTGAGGCCGTGCGCCGGCAACGGCCGGTCCGGCGTCAGGAAATGCCGCTCGCTTGGGACGACCACGACCGCGGATTGCTCCGCCGTCTCGGCAATCGTCTTCAGCGCGACCCACAGCCCGGCGTAGCGCGACATGGCGATTCCAGCCAGGCCGTATTCCAGGATCTCCCCGACATCCGCCGGCTGCAGCACGGGGATCTGCACGCTCTCAAAGATGCCGTCGGTCTGGTGTGGGAACACCGAGGAGTGCGCCGCGTGGTCGTCGCCCGACACCGCCAGCACGCCGCCGAGCCGCGACGTGCCGATCATGTTGGCGCAGCGGAGCGCGTCGGCGCTGCGGTCCACGCCGGGGCCCTTGCCGTACCACATGCCGAACACGCCATCGACGCGCTTGCCGGGGAAGGTGTCAATCTGCTGGGTGCCCCACAGCATCGTGGCCGCCAGGTCCTCGTTCAGCCCCGGCTGGAACCGCACGCCCTGCTCGTTCAGCAGCTTCTCCTTGCGCCAAAGCTCACGGTCCAGCCCGCCCAGCGGCGACCCGCGATACCCCGAGACCAGGCCGCCCGTCCGCAGTCCCGCCGCGCGGTCCAGGCGCGCCTGTTCCAGCAGCACACGCACCAGCGCCTGGGTGCCGGTGAGCAGCGTCGGCTGGTCCAGCTCGACGTAGCGGCTATCCAACGTCGTCGTGGCAGCGAAACCGATGTCCATGGGTGCGTCTCCGCTCTAGAGCCGAACGCCTCAAGCGACGTGCGGATATCGGTATCATAGTCCCAAAATAGGTAGCGGGTGCTGCCATAGTTGCGATTTCGTGACCGCGCATTTGGCAGGATCTGCTAATGCTGCGTTGCGACATAGCAGGATTGCCCACCGTCATGCGCCTCGACCGGATTGACCTCGCCATCCTGGACCACTTGCAGCGGGACGGCCGTGCGACCAGCAACGAGATCGCCGACACCGCTGGCCTATCGCCCAGCCCCGCCCATCGCCGGCAGAAGCTGCTGGAGGAGGGCGGCATCATCCATCGCTACGTCGCCTTGTTGGACCAGGACCGCGTGGGCCTGCCGGTGAATGTCTTCGTCTCGGTCAAGCTTCTGGCCCAGACCGACGACCACCTGGCCGCTTTCGAGCGGGCCATCGCCGACCTGCCGGAGATCATGGAGTGCTACGTCATGTCCGGCGCCAGCGACTACCTGCTGCGGGTCGTTGCCCCCGACCTCGGCGCCTATGAGGAGTTCCTGCGCACCCGGCTGACCCGCATCCCCGGCGTGCGCGGGGTTGAGAGCGCGTTTGCGCTGAAACGCGTGGTGTACCGCACCAACCTGCCGATCCGCCGCAAGCCGCGGGCGTAGTGCGATGCTCGCCGCGTTTTTGCTCGCGTTTCCGGCGCTGTTCAGCATTGTGAACCCGATCGCCGGCGCCTTCATTTTCCGCGGAGCCACAGGCGACCGCACGCATTTGGAACGCACGACGCTGGCCCGTCGGGTCGGGATATACTCATTGTTGGTAATGCTGGTGGCGCTTTGGGCCGGGTCGTATGTGCTGGCGATGTTCGGCATCAGTATCGCGGCGCTGCGCATCGCCGGCGGCATCGTGCTCGCGCTGTTCGCTTGGGAACTGCTGGGTGCGCCGGAGAAACGGGAGGACCGCAAGCAGGAGCAGGCGACCGACGCCGGGGGCGTGGACCTCGATCCCGATCAGGTCGCGTTGCGGATCGTGCTGCGCGGCGAAGCGCAGCGCCTCTCCATTGCCGAAGCCGATCTCCAGCACGCGCTTTGCCTTGCGGCCAAATGCCGCGTCGAAGTCGCGCTCGTGCCCTGTGTAGTCGAGCCCGAACCGCGGCCACAGCTCCTCGAACGCACGCTGCTGCGCCGGGGTGAAGCGGCCCTGACGCAGCACGAAGCTGCGCACCTTGCGATGGCCTTCCACGCTGGTGAAGGGTTTGGCCGGGGCCTTGGCGCCTTCACTGGTGAACGGATCAGTCATCGCAGGAGCAGTCCACCGCCCGCAAGCGGAGTTGGCCGGCGCGTGGCGACGCGTTGGAATGCTTCGTAGACAGCCGTCATCGCGGCGCGGCGCCGATCATCATCCGACCAAGCCGTCGACCGGCGACGACGCACTCGCATAACGCTTGCGCGGGATCCGTCCAGCGAGGAAGGCAGCGCG
>JANXVC010000109.1 GCA_025351925.1 Rhodospirillales bacterium
TACGGAAACGGCGGCACCGTCAACACCACGCCGCAGGCGAAGCCGTCCCGGGTGGCCAGCTGCAACGCGTCACGGCGCAGCAGCCGCAGGTGCGTAGCGACCTTGGCCGGCATGCGGCGGAGACGGTTGAGCATGGGTCGCTCCAATCAGCCCGGGGCCGCTTGACGCCGAATCGTGCGAAGCAGGCGGCCGAGTGTGCCAAGCATGTCGGCCTCCGCGCCGTCCGGCCGGCCCTGCGCCGCCCATAGAACGCCGAGCGTTGCGACATAGGCCGCGCTGCCCAGGGCAGCCGATCCCAGCAGCCGCAGCATCGAGGCGCTAAAGGACTCGCTCCAGCCCGTCCAGGCCAAGCCGGCCATTGAGAGCATTCCGGCCATCACGGTGCACGCGACCGCGACGCGCCAGCAGCGGGCGAGCAGCGGACGAAGCGGCATGCGCTGCGTAACGACCACCGCGGCCAGCTGCAGCAAGCTTTCGAACACGATGGCGGTCGCGGCGCCGGTGGCTGCCCCGGGCAGGCCATAGAAGTGCAACAGGATGCCGATCAGCGCGACCTTCGCCAGCAGTCCCAGAAATGCGACGGCACAGGTCGTGGCGAGATAGCCGTGGGTGCGCAGCAGCATGAGCGCCAAATTGCCGAACGTCGAGAAGCCGCAGGCGAGGCTGAGCACCTGGATGACCGGCACGACCAGCAGCCAGCGCTCCCCCAGCGCCACGCGCACCAGCGGATCGGCGACCATCGAGACTCCCAATCCGGCAGGCCAGGTAATCAGCAGCGAGTTGGCGACCAGGCGATTGAACAGCGCGCGCGTACCGCCTTCCCGCCGGGTCGCGCTGAAGCCGGAGTAAGCCGCCCGGCCGAGCGGGTCCACAATTTCGGTCGTCGGCAGCGAGGCAATCTCGATCCCCAAGGCATAGGCGCCGACGCTGCCCGTGCCGAGCGAGCGCCCGATGACGAAGGCGTCAACGCGGGCCGCCATCATCTGCACGATGGCGAGCACCCAAGTCCAGGCGGAAAACAGCATCAGTCCGCGCCAGGCTGTCAAGGAGAAGCGTGGCCGATACGGGTGCATGCGATATGATGCGACGACGCGAAATATGCGGAACGTCGCCTGGCCGGCAACCAGCGCCCAATAGGATTGAAACAGCGCCGCCGCCGCGATGGTGACGCCGACGCTGCACACACGCGGCATGATGTTGAGCAGGAACTCCTTGTGGAACTGAAAATTGCGCCGGAAATCCACGACGCCGATGTTCAGCCAACCATCGATGACCGCGAGCGCGGCCAGCGCCAGCAGCAGCGACGTGAGCCGCGGCTCTCCAAAGAACTCGGCGGTGGGCCAGGCCCCGGCGGCAACGACCGCGCCGGTGAGCACGCCACGCATCGCGTTGAGCGTGAACGCCGTGTCGTACATCGCCCGGGTCGGCTCGTGCTCGCGGATCAGGGCGTCATCGGTGCCTAGAACCGACATGGTATCGACCGCCTGAGCAAAGGCGGCGCCCAGCGCGACAACGCCAAAATCCTCCGGCATCAAAATCCGGACCAGGATCAGCGTGCTGACGAGGCCGAGCACCCGGCTCGCCATCCGCCAGCCGATCACCCAGCCGGCGCTGAGCGCCGTCCGCGCCAGAATGCTGTTGCTCATGCGTAGGCGGCCTGTCCGGCCACGCTGTCACGGGTTTGCACGGCCGCATCGAAGATCTCGTCAGGCGTGCTCATCCTGCCGCCGATCTCGCCGATAAAGAACTCCAGGTAACCCTCAAGCCACGCCAGCAAGCTCTGCAGGTCGGCCGCGGTGCGGACATAGGGCGTGCAGCCCGGCTGCAGGGACGGGCTGTGATAGCCGACCACAAAAAGGCGGTGACCCTGGGCCAGCATCGCCCGAGTCAGCCGCTGTGCCTCCAAAAGGACGGTGCCCTCCGGCGTGAGCTGGATCCGGTCCAGCAGCCGGCTTCGCGCCAGGATGCCGCCGAGCCGCAGCGGGCGCAGCAATGGGTAGCCTGCCGCTCCCAACAGCCCGGGGAAGCGGGCGAGCGCCCCGGTAACCCCGACCGTTACCGGCAGCTCGAGCACCGTCTGGCCGGCATCGAGCCAGAATGGGTGGGCGTGGGCGTCCCGGTAGTCCGGCCCGCCCGTCCCGCTGCTTGCGAAATGCGGCCGCACGCTGCAGTCGATGCGGTAGCCCATTGCGGCCAGCAGATCCGGCGTGTTCGGCCCAAGCCCATAGCGGCCCGACCGATAGAGCGTCGGCCGGATGCCGAGGTTGGTCTCGATCACGTCGGTCAAAACGTGCAGCTTCGCAGACTCCAGCGCCCTGGGCAGGTTGCCGGGATAGGAGTTGCGCTCGCAGAGCTCCTCCTCGATGGGCGGGTTGAGCCACGGATGCAGCTGCGTGCCGATGCCGCAGGTCCCGGACTGCAGAAATTCCAGCAGCGGTGCATAACCCTCGCGCTGGGCGGCCACGGGATAGTCGATCGCATAGGTGGGCACGCAGCCGAACCGTTCGAAGATACGCTGCGCCAGTACTTGGTGGCGCATGGCCTGAATGCCGCTGGTCAGCGGCGGCACCACGGACCAGTCGAACTCCTCCTCGGTGTCAACGATCACCAGCAGCACGGGCTGCTGCAGTCCAGGATCAACCGGCACGACCGGCTGGCCAAAAAGCTGGGGCGGCCTGTTTTGCGGCAGTGCCTGGCTGATCCGCCGTTTGACGTCGAGCAGCGGGCTGGGCAGGTAGGCGATGGCGAGGCGGGCCAGACGTCCCGCCGTTGGATCGGTGCGCGCCAGGCGCAGTCCGAGCTCCCGCGCCAGGCTGACATCGCGCTCATGCAGCGCAGCTCCGGCGAACTGGTCGAGCGCCGCAACCCGCCGGGCCCGCACCTTGGCCACGGGCAGGTCGAGCACGCGCTCGATCTGGTCGATGTTGAACAGCGAGGCTGCAAGCAGGCGATGGGTGTTGCTGCTGATGCCGACGCCCCGCGTGTAGTGCGCCAGCACCTCCTGCCGGGTCAGGATGCGCCAGCCGGCCGCCGCGATACGGAGCCACAGGTTGTAGTCCTCGACCGAGATCAGCGCGCGGTCCTCGTCGTAGGGTCCGGCGTCCTCCCACGCGGCACGGCGCATCAGCACTGTGCTGTTCACCAGGAGGTTGCTGGTCCAGAGCTGGTCAAAGCCGATCTCCGGCGGGCAAGTCTGGCCGGGCTTGTCGGAAAGGCAGGCGATGATGCCGATGCGTGCATCGTCATCGAGCGCAAGCTGCCGCTCGAGTTTCGTCGGCAGCCAGGTGTCGTCCGCGTCCAGCAGGCCGATCCAGCCGCCACGCGCGGCGCGGATGCCAGTATTGCGTGCGGCACCCGGGCCGCCATTGCGCTGTCGGATCAACCGCACCATCGGGCCGAACTGCGCGGCAACAACCGCTGTGCCGTCATTCGAGCCGTCGTCCACCACCAAGATCTCCAGCGGCGGGACGGATTGCAGCAGAACGCTTCGCAGCGCAGCGGCGAGGGTCGCCTCGGCATTGTAGGCCGGGACGATCACGCTAACGTCGGCGGCCAATGCACTTTCCCCTTTGCATCGCTCTATTCTGGGCGGCATTGGTTAATTATCAGTTAGGCCGGTTTGGCACCATATCCCGTCTGGGACAGCGCCAGCCGTATCACGGCGAAGGCCGATGGGCCGCCCGGCCGATGCCGCGGTAGTCGAGTCCGGCTGCGTCGATCGCCACGGGATCGAAGACGTTGCGAAGGTCCATGACCAGGCGGCCGCGCATTGCGTCGCGTAAACGAATTGGTGACAACGCCCTGAATTCGTTCCATTCCGTAACCAGCACCAGAACGTCTGCCCCCGCTACGGCGTCATAGGCATCGGTGCAATAGGTCACGCTGTCCGGCAGCATCGCGCGGGCGTGGGGCATGCCGACCGGGTCGAACGCGCGGATCGCAGCACCCTCCTCGGCTAAGCGGCTGATGATCGGCACGCTCGGGGCGTCGCGCATATCGTCGGTCTCGGGCTTGAACGTCAGGCCGAGCACCGCGATGACCTTGCCGTGCACCGACCCGCCGCAGGCCTGTATGATCCGCGCCGCCATGGCCGACTTGCGCGCGTCGTTCACCGCGACGGTCGCCTCGACCAGGCGGGACGGCGCGCCCCAGTCCTGGGCAATGCGCATCAGGGCCAGCGTGTCCTTGGGAAAGCAACTGCCGCCGAAGCCCGGCCCCGGATGCAGGAACTTGCGCCCGATCCGGCCATCAAGCCCGATGCCGCGCGCGACGTCGTGCACGTCGGCGCCGACCTTCTCGCACAAATCGGCCATCTCGTTGATGAAGGTCACCTTCATCGCCAGGAAGGAGTTGGCGGCGTATTTGGTGAGCTCGGCGGCCTCCAGGCTGGTGAACAGGATCGGCGCCTCGATCAGGTATAATGGCCGATACAGCCGGCGCAGCACCTCGCGTGCTCGCTCGCTTTCGGTGCCGATCACCACGCGGTCGGGGCGCATGAAGTCGCCGATGGCGCTGCCCTCCCGTAGGAACTCCGGGTTGCTCGCGACATCGACGTCGAGGTCCGGGCGGGCGCGCTGCATGATCTCGGCGATGCGGCGGCCGGTGCCGACGGGGACGGTCGATTTGGTGATCACGACGGCATAGCCGGTGAGGGCGCGGGCAACTTGCTCGGCGGCGGCGTTGACGTAGGAGACATCAGCGTGGCCGTCGCCGCGTCGGGTCGGGGTGCCGACGGCGATGAACACGGCCTCGGCGCCGGCGACGGCGGCAGCCAGGTCGGCGCCGAAGGTCAGGCGCCCGGCGGCGACGTTATCTGCCACCAGACGATCGAGGCCGGGCTCGTAGATGGGCATGCGGCCCTCGGCCAGGGCGGCGAGCTTTGCAGGATCCGACTCTACAACGGCGACCTCGACGCCCAAATCGGCGAAACACGCACCGGACACAAGCCCCACATAACCGCCGCCGATCATTGCAATACGCAAACTTTTAACCCCCCGGCCCTAGTGCTTGGGTGATGACATCATTGTTAGCTTGACGTAACATGCCACAGGACTGGCTGCAGGACCAGATAGGCATTGCATTCGGCAGGACTGTTTACGCCGAGATGGTTTACCAGCGTGCCGCGTCGCGGTAACAACCATGCATTGAAATCAGGAGCAGTTCATTGCACCTTGAACGTCGTGTTCTCGTGACTGGCGGCGCCGGCTTCCTGGGTTCCCATCTCTGCGAACGTCTCCTGGAAGCCGGTTGCCACGTATTATGCGTAGATAACTTCTTTACCGGCACTCCACGCAACATTGCGCATTTGCACGACAATCGCAATTTCGAGCTGATGCGTCACGACGTGACATTCCCGTTGTTTGTCGAGGTGGACGAGATCTACAACCTCGCCTGTCCGGCCTCGCCGATCCACTATCAGCGTGATCCCGTGCAGACGACCAAGACCAGCGTGCTTGGCGCCATCAACATGCTCGGCCTAGCCAAGCGGACCGGCGCCAAGATCTTCCAGGCCTCGACCAGCGAGGTGTATGGCGATCCTTCCGTGCATCCGCAGCCGGAGGGCTATTGGGGCAACGTGAACCCGATCGGCTCGCGCTCCTGCTACGATGAGGGCAAGCGCTGCGCCGAGACGCTGTTCTTCGACTACCGCCGCCAGCACCGGCTGCAGATCAAGGTGGCACGCATCTTCAACACCTATGGCCCGCGCACCCATCCGCGCGACGGCCGCGTGGTGTCGAGCTTTATCGTGCAGGCGCTGAGCAACCAGGATATCACGGTGTTCGGAGAGGGCCAGCAGACGCGGTCGTTCTGCTACGTCGATGACCTGATCGACGGGTTCATCAAGCTGATGGACAGCCCGCCCGAGATCGCCGGGCCGGTGAACCTCGGCAACCCCGGGGAGTTCACCATCCTCGAATTGGCGCAAAAGGTGATCGACCTAACGGGGTCGCAGTCCCGCATCATCCACCGGCCGCTGCCCGAGGACGATCCCAAGCAGCGCCGCCCGGACATCGAGCAGGCGAAGGCCAAGCTGGGCTGGGAGCCGGCCGTTTCGCTTGAGGAGGGCCTGAAGCGGACCATCCCATACTTCGACACCTTGCTGTCCACACTGCCGCCGGGTTTGATGGTGCACGGCCGCTGACGATATAGGATATAAGCATGGATACCGAGAAGCCCGCGGTTGACGCGACCTCGATCTGGGATGAGCGCTACGAGAAGGGCGAGCATGTCGGATCCCAGGCGGTCATCGAAGGGGATCCGATCGACTTCACCCAGCACAAGTTCCTCTATCAATACGCCATCGCCAAGCCTTTGACTGGGTCGCTTGATGGCTGGTCGGTGGACAGCATCGCCCGGGAGTTCTTCAACCCGGCACCCGCCCGCGTGCTGGCCATCGGATCAGGCATGGCGTTCCTAGAGGAGTACCTGGTCGCCCAGGGCTATGCCCAGCATGTCACGGCCTATGAGATGTCCCGCACCGCGATCGAAGGCGCGCGGGCGCGTGTGGCGGATAAGGACTACGCTGCCAGGCTCGACCTGCGCTGCGGCGATGTGCTGACCGAGGACCTGCCGACCGCCGGCTATGACGCGGTGTTCGTCCAGGCGGCGATCCACCACTTCGACAAAATCGAAGAGATGTATGCGCTGATCCACCGGGTGCTGAAACCCGGCGGCCTGCTGTGGTTCGACGAGTATATCGGCCCCGATCACCACATGTACGAGCCCGAGGTGCTGGCGATCATGGACGAGGTGAACGACTGCCTCGCCGCGCAGTACCGCTGGGACGTGCTGGCGAAGCATACCCGAACTATGGTGCCGCGCCCGTCGCTCGAGTTCATGATGGGGCACGATCCCAGCGAGGGCGTGCACGCGTCGCGTATTCTGCCGTTGACCTACCAGTGGTTCGATGTGGTGCATCGGCAGGACTACGGCGGCGCGATCATGCGGCCGTTCTTCACCGGCATCCTGCCGAACTTCGACTGGGCCGATCCCAAGGACCAGACAATCGCCCGGCTAATCATCCTGATCGAGCAGATGCTGACCCGAGACGGCATATTGCCGAACTATCACACCGCGATCGTCGGCCGCCGCCGGGAGCAGCCCTTGCCGCCGCTGACCGCGGCGGAGGAGCACCGGATCAACTACGCCGATTGGCCCGGGCTCACTGCGAAAGGGGCGCCGAAGCCGGCGGCTGGGCTGTTGGCGCGTCTGCTCGGTCGCTGAGGATTTTCGGCGCAACGCCGGGTTTCCAGCGGAGCGCCGGAGCTTCGACCAGGTGCCAGGATAGCACCGCAAGCGGCAGGGTCAGAACCATGCAGGTGATGATCGGGTATTCGTTGCGCGACATGGCTGCCAGCACGATCTGCTGCACCGGAAAAGCATAGAGATACATGCCATAGGAGAAGTCGCCGAAGCGTCCGGCCCGGCGGATGACTGGCATCGAGCCGCGGCCGAAGCACAGGACCATGTAGGGCAAGGTCATCCACTCGATCGGCAGGTTCCACCAACTGTACCAGCTCGCGACCATCCAGTTCAGCGAGTAGCCGAGGATGGCAAAGTCGGCCCGGTAAAAGTTCGGTATCCGGTCGCCCAGCAGCCGATACAGGCCGCCGATGAAAAAGAACGGCACCTGGACGAGCATATACTTGATATCTGTGTGGTAAAAGACGAACGGCTGCCCGTCATAGCCATAGAACAGCCACATGCCAACAACGCCCGCGAGCGCGGCGCCGACGCCAAGAGTCCATAGACGCGGCCGCCAGGCCAGCAACGCCAGCAGCGGCACGGTCAGGTAGCAAAGCACCTCTGGGAACAGACTCCAGAGCGAGCCGTTGACGGCGCCGTTCATCCGCATGCCCTCGAACACGCCGGGCAGATAGAGCCGCTGGAACAGCCAGATGTTCTGCAGGTATTTCACTACATTGCCGTTGTACAGGTAGTCCCGGAGCGGCAGGCTGCTGAGCCTCGGGCCCAGGACGTAGGCAGTGGCGAGCACGCAGGCGATCAGGCCGGGGAAGATGCGCAGCGCGCGCTTGGCGAGGAACAGCCGCAGGTTCGGCGTGCGCTGCCAGCTCCCGGTGACCATGTAGCCGCTGATAGCAAAGAAGATGTCGAGGCCGATCCGCGCGAACGGTACGCCCCAGAACCCGGGCCCGGCATTGGTCGCCAGCACCCAGCCATGCCCATAGATGACCATTCCCGCCGCGAAAAGACGCAAGAAGTCGAAGTTGTTCTTGCGGTGCGTCTGGGTGGTCATGCCGGGTGGTGCACTCGCGATCGCGCCACGACCGACTGCACCGCCCGTTCCCAGCGGGGGGACAACGCAGCCGATTGATAGAGCGCCGCCTGGCGCAAGCCGCGGTCGCGCATGTCGGACAACACCCCGGTCTCCCGCGGCAGCTCGACTAGGCGGGCCAGGATGGTGGCCAGCTCCTCGTCGTCATAGGGATCGAAATACTCGGCGGCGTCACCGTAAACCCAGCGGTGCACCGGGATCGCGCTGGCAACCAGCGGCGTGCCGCACGCCATGCCCTCGACACCGCTATAGTCAAACCCCTCCGCCCGGCTGGGCGCCACAACCAAATGCGCCATCGAATACAGCACGCGCAGTTCCGCGAGCGGCACGCCGGCGACGTGGTAGGCGCCCTCCCGCACCAGCAGCTTGAGCTCGGCGAGCTCCGCGTCGGAGCGCCAGCCGGGGTTGGCGACGATCAGCAGCTGCATCGGCGCCTTGGTCATGCGGCGCGCGATCTCGAAGCCGCGGAACAGACGGAGGTAATTTTTGCGCGGCTCAAGCGTCGAGACGGCGATGATGAGCTTGGGCAACGGCGCGTCGGGCGGCTCCTTCCGGCCTCCCGCCGGCGCCGTCACGGTGCTGGCCCGGCGGCGCAGAATGGTGCGCAGCTCGCTATCCGCCCGCACGTCGGGACGGTATTCCGGGGCGACCAGCGCCGGAATGGTGTGCACGCGCCGCTCGCTCTCTGGGAACAGCTGCAGCACATCCTCCCGCACCGGCTCGCTGTCGCAGTAGAAATGCGCGCCCTGGTCCATGTTGCGCTTCAGCATGCGGGCGTGGCTGTTGGTATGCGGCCAGGGCTCGCCGATGGTGTGCGGGCTCAGCAGCGGCAGCGCGTCGTAGTAGCGGACCATGAACTGCGTGCCCGGCGTGACGCGGTACGGCGACACGGTGGCGGCGAAGAACACGTCCCAGCCGGCCGTGTTGAGCCGCCGCTGGAACGGCAGCGGCAGCAGTGAAAGGCTGCGGGCGTTCTCATGGCCGAGCACCGTCGCGAAGAACTCGGCGCGGGCCAGCAGGCCGCGGTCGGACGGCGGCAGCGTGTTGTCGAACAGCTTCATCCAAAGGTAGTCCTCGAACAGTGCGGGGTCGATCGGCAGGTCGAGCTGCTCCTCCCGTCGCGCGAGGCTGAGGATGGTGGTCACGTGATGCATGCGGCGGCGGATCGGGCCGGGCAGCAGGAAAGACAGGCCGGGCGGGGCGTGGTGGCGCTTGGTGTCCTGGCTGATCAGCACGCGGGCCTGCTGCAGGGTGCGGTCAAACGGCGTCTGCGCGGCGGCGGACCGGCGGCGGGGCGGGCCGGCGAAGTGGATGCCGGAGGCAAGGCCGCCGAGCCGCCCCAGCCGCATTTCGGAGAACAGCTGGAACAGCAGGCGCGTCTCCTGCGGGATGCCAGCGAAGCCTTCGTAGCAAGGGCGCAGATCCACCAGGACCGACGGACGAGGTGCCGTCACGCGGCCGGCCGGGCGTCGAGGGTCGGGCTCTCGCCGTCATAGGCGAGGACGTCGAACCCGGCCCCGACCAGCAACGCCGCGTCTGCGGCACGGCCGGGCCGAACCCAGCGGGCGTCGGGCTGCAGAGCGGCGAGCGCGCCCGCGGGATCGAGCGATGCGCCGCCGACCAGCAGGTCGCATGGCGTGCTGTCCGGTATGGCGCGACCTAGTTGCAAGGCCAATTGCGGCGGCACGTCTTTGCAAACCCGGATCATCATCCGAGCCAGGCGAGGCTGCGCGTCGGCAAGGCTGCGCCGGTTGCCGGATGGCAGCCCTTGCAGGATGGCGCTGGCCAGGCCCTGCGCCGCGGCATCGGCGCCGCAATGCCGGCATGGGGCCGGGCCGCCCGGCGCCAACCGTCCGCAAACGCGGCACGTCCACTGGCCCAGCACGTCCATCAGCGCCGCCCGGGCCGCGTCCTCGCTGAAGTCACGGCGCAGCACGGCGCGGGCCGCCTCCGCCATCGCGGCACAGCGCGCGGGGTCTTGATAGAGGGCGACAATCCCGGCGGCGAAATCGGCAGCGGTCTCGACCACCCAGGCCTCGGTGCCGTGCACCAGGCCCAGGCCCTCATTGCCCACCGGCGTCGTGATGACCGGCACGCCCTCCTGCAGGCTGGCGACGATCTTACCCTTCACCCCAGCGCCATAACGCAGCGGGCTCACCGACAGACGGGACTGAGCATATAGCGGCGTCACGTCGTGGACGAAGCCGGTAACGGCGACCCGCCGGCTGGCCAGCTGCTCGACCGCGGGCGGCGGGGCGTTGCCGACCAGCAGCAGCCGCACGTCCGGCAGCACGGCCCAGACCAGCGGCATGATATCCCGCACCAGCCACACCGCGGCATCGACGTTCGGCGAGTGGTTGTAGCCGCCGACGAAGATCAGCGCGTCCCGCTCGGCAAACCGGTTGCTGGACTCAAGGCTGGGCCGGGTCAGGGGCGCCACGGGCACCAAATAGGGCGGAATCACGTGCACTCGGGCCGCGGGCACGTCGGCGCGAATCGCCGCGGCCTCGTCCACGCTCGGCGTCATCACGCGGTCCACCCCAGCGAAAATGCGTTCTTCTATACGCTTCAGGCGCTTGCTTTCAGTGAGCGCGTGCGGGTTGCCGTCCAGCTCCCAGCGCCGGCGTTCGCGCAGATGGTGCAGGTCATGCGTGTAATACAGGATCGGCGCCCGGGTCGCGGCCCGGATCAGGTCGAGGATGGGCCCCGTCACGTCGGGCCGCGCGGTCCACACCAGGTCGAGCTGCTGTCCGTTCGCCTGCAGCCAGCGGTCGAGCGTCTCCGGCGCGTGCAGCACCTCGATCCCGTCCTGTTGCAGGCTGGCGGTGTAGGGCTGGGTGGGCGCACCGTCGAAGGCCGGGCAGAACACGACCTGGTAGCCCATGCTTTGCAGGAGGTGCAGGTATTGGTTGAGCGTAACGGCGCCGGCGTTGCGGTCCCATTCCGGCACGCGGTCGTCGATCACCAATACCGTGCCCACAGGCGCCGGACGACTGCGGATCTGCAGTTCCGGCGCATTCGGCAAGGGTTGGGTCAGTAACGCGCGCGCCCATTTCGTGCAGAATTTAGCATGGTTCGCCTCGCTCAGCCGGTCCCGCGCCGCGGTCCCATACGAGTTGCTGCCGTGATGCACGACGGCGCTGGCCGGCTGATAGACCACCCGCCAACCGTGGTCGCGCAGGGCAAAGGCCAGATCGAACTCCTCGTAGAACGCCGGGGCATAGCGGTCGTCGAACCCGCCGACCTGCTCGAACGCTTCCCGGCGCACAAGGATGCAGGCGCCGACCGCCACGTCCACGTCGCGAACGAAATTCAGCTCGGGCGCAGCCGGGTCACGTCCGGCGCCAAAGGGCAGGCCCCAGCCATTGCGCAGCACGGCGCCGCCGGCTTCCTGCACCGTGCCGTCCGTATTCAGCAGCTTACAGCCCACCAGGCCCACCAGCGAATCGACGTCCGCCAGCCGTACCAGCGGCGCCAGCCAGTCCGGCCGCACCGTCGTGTCGTTGTTAAGGAACACGACATGCCGCCCCAGCGCCGACCCGGCCGCGTTGTTGCAGCTGCGCAGGAAACCGAGGTTGACCGCGTTCTCGATAATGCGCAGGGCCGGCACGCGCTCCCGCAGCAGCGGCGCGATCCGGCCGACCGGCTTGTCGTCAGCGACGATAACCTCGTAGTGCAGCGTGCCGCCGCTGTGCAGCATGACGGCCTCCAGGCAGCGCAGCGTGTCGGCGTAGTGGCCATAGACCGGCACGATAATCGAGACGTCAGGCTCGGGCTCAGTGGGAAAGGCCACCATGGGCGGGGCGTCGGCGCCGGCCGCCTGATACGGCGACACCGGCAGCCCGGCTTTGCGGCCGAACTCCAGCCAGTGCGCTAGCGGGTCGGCACCGACCGGCAGGCCGTGCTGCGCGCGATACCAAGCGGCGTCGAACAGCGGGTGCGGGTTCAACCCATTGCTGGCTCCGTGGCGCCACCAATGCAGCAGCGGATCAAAATCCGGGCCGTCGCCGTGGTCCAGCGTGAAGGCGCGGGCGTCCAGCATCGGGTTCGGATCACGCCCGGCAGCGCGGCCGACGCGTATCCAATGCGTCAGCGCGTCGGTCCCAGCCGCGTCCGGATTTTGCGCCAGATACCAATCCACATCCAGGAATGGGTTCGGGTCGAGGCCCCGCGCCGCGCCCTCCCGCTGCCAATGCAGCAGCGGGTTGTCCCCACTGGCCGCCACGCCAGGGTTGCGGGCGAGGTACCAAGCCGTGTCGAAATAGCGGTTCGGCATGGCGCCGGACTGCGCGCCGACCCAGGCGTAATGCGCCGCTGGGTCACGGCACACCGCGGCCAGCTCGGGCTGGCTCGCCAAATAGAACCCGGCATCAAACAGCGGGGAGGCGCGCAGGGCGGCAGCCTCGTCGGCCCGCCGCGCCTGCAGGCGGCGGTGCGCGGCAAGCTCCCCGGACAGCGCCATGCCAATCAGGCGCAGCCCGCGCCGCACGCCGCGTCCGAACCACGGCGCGTGCCGGCCCAGCGCACGCACTGGGGCGGCGAACCGCCACGACGCCGACCGGTAGGTCGCCGCCTGCAGCGCCTCCGCCTGTGCCAGCGCCGCATGCGCTGCGGCCAACTCGGCGTCCCGGCTGGCCAGCACCTGATGCACCCGCTCCCAATCCAAGGCGCGGGCAGCCAGCATCGCCAGAAGCTCGGCATTATGCGTGTCGCGCTGGGCCAGCTGGCTCTTGAGGATCGCCTGAAAGGACCAGGCGTCCTCTAGCTCGGCCCGGTTCTCGGCGGCCTCGTTGCGCAGCGCGTCCATGGCGGCGAGCTGTTCGGTCAGCCGCACCGCTTCGGCCGCATGCCGCTCGGCGGCGTCCTGGACCCCCTGCAGCGCGGCGACCTCGTTCGCGTATCCGGCATTGCGCGCCTCCGCCCGCTGCTGCGCGGCAATGGCATGGGTTTGCTCGAAATGGTCCATCCACCGCTCGCCCAGCAGGGCAAAACGCTCGCGGATGGTCGAAGCGTTCGTTGACGGTGCACTGCCCAGGCGGCATAGCGCCATAACATCGTCCGGCGCCTCGGGGCCGACCGCGAGCACGCCGAGGCCGCGGCTGTGCAGGAACTCGAATCCCGGATGCGCCGCCTGCAGCTCCCGCCACAGGCGCCAGACGCCGAAGTCGCCGCGGTGCTCGTTGGTATCATGCAACAGCACGACAGCGCGGTCGGACAGCTTGGGGCGCCATGCCTCGAAGTCGCCGCGCACGGCGTCGTAGGTGTGGAGGCCGTCGATATGCAGCAGGTCGATCGAGTTGTTGGCGAAGTGCGATAGCGCCTGATTGAAGGTGCAGCGCAGCAGCTCGGAGAACCCGGCGTATCGCGCGTCGTGAAAGCGCCGCAGCGCGTCATACACCTCGTCGCCATAGTGCCCCGCGTGCTCGTCGCCCTGCCAGGTATCAACGGCGTAGCAGCGGGCATCGACGCCATACTGGGCGACCGCTTCACAGAACGCTGCATAGGACACACCATTATGGGTGCCAAGCTCCACGATCACCCGCGGCCGGCAGGCTGCCACGATCCAGTGGGCGAATGGAATGTGACCATACCAGGCGCTCTCGACGCCAACCAGCGCCGGACGCAGGAACAACGGGCCAAGCGCCGGGTCGTTCAGCAGCGCCAGCGTGGCGGCCGTGGACGGAAACGGCTCGGACGTTTCAATCAGGTGCTGGTCCAGAACCCCGTTCCGATGCATGAGATTGGTGTGCCGGGACTGAGACCAGATTTACCCTGCAATGGCAACTGCTTCCGGCAGAACCACGCCTTATTCCCACGGCCGCCTCCGGCGTGGCGGCGCCAGAACGAGCTGATGGTCGCTGGCGACAAGGTTGGGGTTGAGGTAGGGGTCCACATCGGCGGCGCTGCCCCAGGTCGCGCGATACAGGGCCTGGTCCGCCAGGAAGCGTGCCTGCCGGGCCGGGTCGGCGGCGTCCTCCCCGCGGGTTTCGCCCTCCAGATGCAGCAGCACGGCGTGCGGCGTCCAGATCACGCGGAGGCCGGCGGCGCGGACGCGCTGGCACAGGTCCACGTCGTTCCAGGCGACCGGCAGACGCTCGTTCATGCCGCCAACCTGCGCCCAAAAGTCGGCCCGGATCGCGAGGCACGCGGCGGTCACCGCCGACAGGTCGCGGGTCACCGCCAGCTGGCCGAGATAGCCCGGCGCGTCCCGCGGCGCGCCCCGCAGCACATGCGTGGCGCGTCCGGCCGGGCCCAGCACCATGCCGCCATGCTGCAGGCTGCCGTCGCGATAGAGCAGCCGAGCGCCCACCGCGCCCACGTCTGGGCGGATCGCGTGGACGACCAGCGCGCGCAGCCAGCCAGGATCGATCAGCTCCACGTCGTTGTTCAGCAGCACCAGCACCTGGCCCTTGGCCCGGCGCGCGGCGGCGTTGTTCATCGCGGAGAAGTTGAATGCGCCGGGGAACGGCAGCACCTGGGCCCGCGGGTCGGCGTCGATCTCGGCCAGCAGCGCCAGTGCGGCCGGATCCGTGCTGCCATTATCAACGACGATCAGCTCGAGGCCCGGGTAGTCGGTGCTGCGCAGCACGCCCCAGGCGCTGGCGGCCAGCAGGTCGGCCCGGTCGCGGGTCGGCATGATGACCGTGACCAGCGGCGGAGGGTCCGGCAACGGAGGCGGCGGCGCAGCAGGAGGGTCGGGCGGCGGCGGGGCGGCGCGATGGCACAGTATGGCCGGCACGTGGCTGATACGGCGCGGGCCAGCGATCGCCGTGGCGCGGCGGGCCAGATCATAGGCCGCGTGGGGCGCCGCGGCTGGGTCGAGGCCGCCGAGTTCGGCGATCAGTTCGGTCCGGTATAGGGTCAGCTGGCCGATCGCATCGACCGCCTGCATGGCATCCGGGCTGTAGTCCGGCTTGAACCGTGGCGCGCTGCGTTGGCCGGCGGGGTCAGCCTGGTCCTCGTCAGTATAGACCAGCAGGGTGTCGGAGCCGAAAGCCAGCAGCGTTTCCTGCAATGCGCTGGGCGGCAGCGTATCGCCGGGCTCGAGCAAGCCGACGAACGCGCCGGTGCGGGCGGCGATAGCGCAGTTGAGCCCGTCGATGGCCGGCGTCCCCAATGGCAGATCGACGACGACGACCCGGGAGTCAGCCTCCGCCAAAGCCGTGACGGTGCGTTGCGGCCATGACGAGTGCAGTCGGCAGGCTAGACACAGTTCCCATTCCTGGTGACCCTGCGCCTGAAGGGAAGCGGCTGAACGCAGCACGGCCTCAATCTCGCTGTCGCCTGCCCGCATGGCCAGACTGACGCGGGGACCCGGGGCCATGTCGTAGGAAGCATGCGAGGAAGGGGTGTCGTAAGCGGCGATCCAGAATGCGTAGGCTATGGGATCATCGGGCGGCACGTCCGGGAATAAGCCGGGCAGCAAAGGCGAGCGGCTTTGCACCGGAGCCGCTTCGGCAACACCGACAAGAAGCTCAGCGCGTCCTAGTCCGGCCATGGCAAGGCCAAGGGCAACTGCGGCTGGGTCTTTTAAGAGGCCAAAGGCCTGGGCAGCAGCCTTGGCGGCAAATGCAGCGTCCGCGGGATCGTCGGCCTCGCCAGCGCCGTGAGCGGCAGCGAACTCGACGGTTGCCATGAGGACACGAGCGAGATCCTGTAACTTTGCACCACGACGGTGAGCAGCCACCAACGCCGCTAGTCCCGCTGCATCCGGATCACGCCCTAAGGCGGCACGATGCAGGCGGAGCAACGGACCACCTAGCGTGATCGCCTCCTCGACGGACGTGAATGGCGTCAAGCCAAACTCAGGAAGCGACATGCCTCCTTGTATGCAGAACCATTAAAGCGGCGGCAAGCCGCCAGCCCTGGAGCGTGAGCTTGGGACTGGCGGCATACGTAGTTTAACGCTGCGCGGGCGCACCATCCGTCGGGGTTTGCTGCCGCTGTTGCTGCTGTGCCGCCTGACGCGACGACTTGTTTGCCTCGTGGCGGCCCACCGCACAGCCCGCGGCAGCGCCCAGCACGCCATGGCCCGCAACGTGACCCGCTACGCCGCCTACAGCAGCACCCTTTAGACAGCCAGCCGCCTGCGCCGGGGCGAGAGTGCCGAGCATGAGAGCGATGGCGCCGGTAGCAATTAAAAGCGACTTCATGATTCGTCATCCTATCAGTGAACATGCCGTTAACGCGCATCGGCGCCAAAGGCTCCCGCGATTGGGGCATCGGGCCGCGATTTCCGAGTTTCCGGCAAGGCCAGCAAGCCAAGCACACCCACAACGCCCACGCCCGCAAGCACCAAAAGCGCCGGCCCATTGCCGAAGCGGTCCGCCACCAGCCCGGCCACCGCCGTGCTCAGCGTTGCGCCGGCGCCGACTGCGAGGCCCAGCAGTCCCATGCATAGATTGAAGCGCCGGGTCCCTCGGGTCAGGTCCGCCGCGACCAACGGCAGCAGCACGCCAAACACCGCGGCGCTGATGCCGTCCAGCGCCTGCACCAGCACGACGTATGTCGGGTCGGCGCCAATCGCCAGCAGCAGGCCGCGGACCGGCAGGGCGGCGAAGCCCAGCAGCAGCACCGGCCGCCGGCCCCAGCTCTCGGCCGTGCGGCCCACCAGCGGCGACAGCGCGGCCACGATGGCCTGCGGCACCACCACGCAGGCCGCGATCACCAGATTGGCGATCGCACCGGTGCTGCGCGTGACCTCGTTGGCGACCAGCGGCAGCATGGCGGCGTTGGACAGATGGAACACCCCGACGCAGACGGCGAACACCAGCAGGCGCCGGTCGAGCAGGGCCCAGATGGCGCCGGGCAGGCCGCGGGTCTCCTCCGCGATGTGGGCGGTGTGCAGCTCGGGTGCTGGAGGCGGCAGGGACCGCAGGGTCAGCAGTCCCAACGCCATCAGCACGGCGGTGGCCCAGAACACGCCAGCACCAGAGACATAGGTGCCGATGGCGCCCAGGGCCACCGCGGCGAGCGCGCTGCCGATCGAGGAGAAACGCGCGTTCCGCCCCAGCCGCACGCCCAGCCCGGCGCGCCCCGCCAGCTCCAGGCTGACGGCCGCGATGGCGGGACCGATCATGCAGCTGGCGAAGCCGTGCAGCGCCTCCGCCCCGAGCACCGCCAGCCAGGCGGACGAGGCGGCAAACAGCAGGGCGCTGAGGGCCACGGCGATGCCGCCGAAGGCCACGGCGAGGCGTTTGCTGCGCATGGCGTCCACCAATGCCCCGGCCGGAAGCTGGCTGATCATCGCGACGATAGTGCCGAGGCTCAGTGCCTGGCCGATGTCGGCCTGCGTCCAGGCCTGCGCGGTGAGGTACACCGCGATGAACGCGCCGAAGCCGGTCTGGCTGCTGGCGACCAACGCGTTCAGCGCATCGAGGCCGCGGGCACTCCGAGCCGATACCAAGGCTTTAGTCCCAATTCATGGCGGAGGGCTTGCGAGCACGACCGGGGCGGCGGCAGGTTTATACTCGGGGGCGGCGCCGATTTGGTCGGCGGGCATCAGCAGGGTAATTTCGCCATTGGTTGGATTGAAGCGCAGCCCGCGCCAGGCCACCGCGATGCGGCGCTGACCCAAGCCCATGAAGCCCCCGACATCGATGACGGCGGCGCGGGTCTGGCCGTACTGATCGACCAACACATCGATGATACGCCCGCCAGCCTTCCCGGTCTGATCCAGCACCTGCCGCCCGAGGATGGGCGTGGTGATGCCGGGGTCCACCGGCTCCTGTACGACCGGGGCCATCGCCGCATCCTGGCCCATCGCTGAAACGGTCAACATCAACGCTGCGACGGGAGAAGTCGCCAGCCACAGCAGCGCGGCGATGATTGGCCTCATAGGTCGATCGCCCTCTGCATACGTGCCTCCGATTGCAACGTGGTTAGCGCACGGTTCGGTTGTCAACGGGGACGGTGGAACCTAGGGTTTCCCCAGGCTAGGGGATGCGGCGATGGACCACGACTCGATCGCAATGGAACACGCGTCCGGCAAGATGCTGGCCGCGGTGCGGGACGGCGTCGGGCTGATCACCTTCAACCAGCCCGAAAAGCGCAATGCCATGTCGGTCGAGATGTGGGACGGCCTGGCGGCGATCCTCGACGCCTGGGAGCACGCGCCCGCGGTCCACGTCGTGGTTATGACTGGCGCTGGGGACAAGGCGTTCGTGTCCGGCGCCGATATCAGCCAGTTCGCGAAAAGCCGCAGCAATGCGGACACGCAGAAGGAATATGACAGGCTGACCAGTGCCGGGCGGGCCAAGCTGGCGTCGTTCCCAAAGCCGGTAATCGCACGCATCCAGGGCTTCTGCCTGGGCGGCGGCCTGGGCATCGCGCTGCAGGCGGACATCCGCATCGCGGCCGAGGGCAGCGTGTTCGGCATCCCGGCGGCGAAGCTCGGCATCGCCTATGGGTTCGACATGGTGCGCCGGCTGGCCGCGCTGGTCGGCCCCGCCCATGCCAGCACGCTGCTGTTCACCGGGGAGCGGATCGATGCGCGGGAGGCCGTCCGCATCGGCCTGGTGAACCAAGTCGTGCCGGCGGCGGCGCTGGAGCAGACGGCGGCGGCGACGGCGCGGAGCATCGCGGCCAATGCGCCGCTGTCGATCACCGGCATGAAGCTGATCCTGGAGCAGGCCACGCGCGACCCGGGCGATCGCGACATGGCCGCAGTGGCCCAGGCGGTCGCGGCCTGCTTCGACAGCGCCGACTACACCGAGGGCCGGACCGCCTTCATGGAGAAGCGGACGCCGGTGTTTCGAGGTGTGTAGCTACTTTTCTACAAACGCCTTCTCGATCACGTACTCGCCCGGCTTGCTTGAGCTGCCCTCGTGGAAGCCCGCATTGTCCAGCAGCGTTACCATGTCGGTCAGGAAGGCCGGGCTGCCGCACAGCATCATGCGGTCGCCGGCGGGGTCAATGGGATCGAGGCCCAGGTCGGCCGTCAGCTTGTCAGTCTCCAGCAGAGTCGTGATGCGGCCGTGGTTGCGGAATGGCTCCCGCGTCACGGTCGGGTAGTACAGCAGCTTGCCGCGCACCAGCTCGCCCATCAGCTCGTCCTCCGGCAGCCGGGCGACGAGCTCCTCGCCATAGGCGAGCTCGGCGATCTCGCGGCAGCCATGCACCAGCACGATGCGCTCGAACCGGTCATACACTTCGGGGTCGCGGATGATGCTGGCGAACGGTGCCAGCCCGGTGCCGGTGCCCAATAGATATAGAGTACGTCCCGGCGTCAGGCTGTCCTGCACCAGGGTGCCGACCGCCTTGCGGCCGACCAGCAGCGGGTCGCCGGGCTTCAGGTGCTGCAGGCGGGAGGTCAGCGGGCCATTCGGCGCCTTGATGCTGAAGAATTCGAGCTGCTCGTCATAATGGGCGCTCGCCATGCTGTAGGCGCG
>JANXVC010000244.1 GCA_025351925.1 Rhodospirillales bacterium
GTTCCTGATCACCGACGGCGGAGCCGGGCTGGAACGGGCGTTAGCAGCGCTGTGGCCCGATGTGCCCGCCCAGCGCTGTTCGGTTCACAAGCACAGGAATCTCTTAGCCCATGCACCCGACGCGCTGCACGAGGAGATCTCGGCTGACTACACCGACATGATCTATGCCGAGACCGCAAAGGAGGTGCAAACCAAGCGCAAAGCGTTCCTGCGCAAGTGGCGGCTGCGCTGCCCGGCGGTGGCCACCAACCTGGAGGAAGCCGGTGATCGCCTGTTTGCCTTCCTCCGCCTGCCCCCGAGCCAGTGGAAGTCAGCACGGACCACCAATGCCATCGAGCGGCTCCACGAGGAGTTCAAGCGTCGCATCAAGACGCAGACCGTGCTGCCGTCGGCCGAAATGGCCGCCATGCTGTTCTGGGCGTTGCTTGCATCAGGGCAGATCACCATGCGCAAAGTGAACGGATGGCAGACCCTGGGCGAGAGCCTCGCCGCTCCCGTCCCCGTTGACCTCGCCGCATAAACCAACCAACTATCGCCCCGCTGGAGAAACGCCGATCAGCCAATTTCCACACAAGTCGCTATGGCACCTTCGCGTGGATGTGCAGCATGGGTCACCCCTGTCCTGAGACGGCATGCAAACGCTGGAACCGGTGAGCATACTCCGCAATAGCCAACCCGACCGGGTCCCAACAATGTTCTGCGACCTGACAGCCTAGTCGTTCTGCGTCATCCCCGTCAGCATGGCCCGGCTCCACCATATCAGCCGACCATTGGTTCGAAGAAAACCCCACTCGAGAAGCCTTCAAACCGCTATGTCGCGCTACCCGTCCATACGGCCTAATGTGCCGCATGCGATCCAAGGGAGAGGACGACATTACATAAATTGCAGGACCGTTATATCAGGATGGCATGGACTTTCGATCACGGTCAGCGTCGCGCCATCCACATCATCCTCGTCCGCAGATGGCCGGCGCAGGATTGAGGGTGCGTCGACGTCGGCCCACCCAAACATCCAACGTTGTCACGGGAACGATTTATGGCTGACCATCTCGCGCCCATTTCTGTCCCTCAGGCGGTCAGCGCCTCCGTGGTGTCGGCCGGAGATGCAAGTATAGCCCCGACGGGCCATGGCATCACCTTTCAAGAATTGTTGTCAGACCTAAACCCACTGCAATACATCCCAATTGTTGGCACAATCTACCGTGCGTTGACCGGTGACACTATTCCGGACTCTGTTCGCGCAATCGGATCGCTTGCGGTGAGCGGCCTAATGGGAGGACCGATTGGCTTAGTGACCAATCTCGCCTTTCTCGGAATCGAGAAGGCCATTGGCGTCGACCCAGAGAAGATTGGCCAAGACCTCCTGGCGAGCCTAGGCATTAAGGGCCATGACGCTATTACCCCTTCGCCATCCAATACACCCAACGAGAGTCTAGATCTACAGACCGCCTTCAAACTGCAGGAGCCTGTAGCCCCTATTGCCTGGTCGCCATCGCAACTGCTGGCATATGGGGTCACGACCGACGGTGCCGGACTCCTACGGCGCGGCAATCTACAGGGCAGCGATGTGCTCAACGATATGGCCCTAGAAAATTACACTCACGCAACTTCAAGAATCGATTATGTGGGATTTCCGGATGTGATGCCGGCTTACGCCGCGTGATCAGGCCACAACGGGAGCTAGACCAGAGAATCATCTGCGGGTGGTTTATGGAAAACCGAGGTCCCACACCTATAAAGCACATTACGGATGCAGACTTGATGACCACGACGGGTCTTCCTGAAGGTCCTACGACATAGCTACGCCCCATTCCCGGGATAGAAGATGCACGACGATCTTAAAGACGTTCTTTCTGCTGCGGTCGAGAACGGTCGCGAGCCGATTCTTAATGTGTCTGCACGACGTGCGACGCAGCTGCGAGCCGTCGGAGCCGAGCGCCTCGGCACCGTTCCTCTGGATGCCGTCCAGCAGCCACATTTGGTCGCGCCTGTCACCCTGCCGACCAGTCGTAGTGGGAATGAAAGCGACCAGTTAGGTATTCGAGGGCTCCGCCTCGGCTTCTGGCTTTGCGGATTCCAAGATGCCCTGGTTGAGCGCCAGGAACGTGGCGAGCAGCTGACCCCGCGCGAACTGTCAATGCTTGAAATGTCTCGCAAGGATTTTGCAGAGATACGTCCACTCGTGATTGCTATGGCGGTAAAACGCCTCGATGCGGTGGTCACATCCCCAGACATCTCCGCCGACGCGGCCATAGTGGGTGCCAGCGCTCCCGGCTCACTGGAGGTATTTGCTCTCGAAACGATCCGCAGCTTATCGGCCCGTGCGAGCCAATTGCTGCAGGACCATGGAGCGGACGCGGCCATCTCCATATTTGGCGACAACGAGATGGTGGTGGAGCCACTCGCAATCTTTCAGGCCGTTTTTGCGACGGCACTCAGCGTGGTGGAGGCCTTTGAGCGAATCGCTCCGAATAGCGCTAAATTCCTTCCCCGATTGTCTGCAGCACTCGACTCCGAGCTGGAACGGATCTAGCCATGCAGCCGCTTCGCCGTTGGATCCCAGGGCGCGTCAGCAATGACGACCGGCCCGGCTCCCGAGTGCTTGTGGCCCGCAAGGACGATCTGTCCCCCGCCGACGTGTTGGGAAAAGACATGGCCTTCTGTGCCGAATTCGCCGTTCACGGCGGCATCGCGATCTCTGCCTACGGATTTAAAGCTGAGACGGAGCTGCTCCGGATGCAGGAGGCTGGTCTTCTCAACTTAGTGCGGGACGCGACTCCGCCTTTCGCCGTCGTTCGCGTGACGCTGTCTGCGACTGCCCGTAACCTCGTCTCTGGAGGCCGACGCACGACGAACTCGCGGACGCCGCCGACCAACACTACGCATGCAATCGAGGTTGCCAAAGATGCAATGACCGATCATGGCGCACGTCGCAATGGCTTCGAGGTCGCACGCGGCATGATCAGCGCAGCCATTAAGGCAGAGTTGTCCTCCGTCATGCCAGAGCTGAACCAACAATCGAGCGCCGCTGTGGCTTCCCGGGTAATGACTCGCATCAACCAAATACAGGTTCCCTTCTAAGAACCTGTTTGAGTCACTCGTTTGTGCCTCGACCCCATCTTTAGTCCCAGAAGATCACGAGTGTCCGTTTGGCCGGGCGGACTGGAGGAGACGTGGACCGAAGCGCATCGGGCACGCCACGAAGCGGGCCTGGAGGAGATAGTATTGACCTGTGCGGTTGAGGAGATGGCGCGGTGGCTGGAGCGAGTAGACCCACCGCGCAGTGAGCGAGTAACGCCCGTGTTGCCCGTTGTTGGCGCAATTGCTTGGCATTTGCGGGTAGGCGGACCTTGGCGCGCCCTGCCAGGTGACTTCCTGGTTTGGCGCACCGTGCATGGCTGGTTGCCTCGCTGGCTGGATCTGGGGCTGTTCGACTGGCTGATGTGCGACGTGGCCCGCCTGTGGCGTCGTGCTGCGGGCCGCAAACCCGAACCCAGCCTAGGCTTCATCGACACGCAGTCGGTCAAGTGCATCCCGGTCCACGGTACGCGCGGGTATGACACGGCCAAGAAGGTGTTGGGGCACAAGCGTATTGCCTTGTTCAATGTCTACGGTACTTGGCTTGCCATCGCCATGGTGCCCGCTTCCAGACAGGAGTGCGACACGCTTCCCGCCTTGGATGCGGGCAAGGCAGACTGGTCCAGCCTGCGCGAGGCCATTCTCGACCGCGGCTTTGTCGCCGAGCGTTGCCGGGTATGGCAGAACGGGCACGGCATATGCCACCACGTGGTCGAGCGTGACCCTGAGCAAATTGGCCGCATCGTGCTCGATCGCCGTTGGATCGTGGAACGCAGCTTTGGATGGCTCGCATACTGGGGCCGTTTGCTGCGCGACCGTGCCGGATGTCTAGACCGCCGGCACGGCCGCATTGCGTTCGCAGCCGTCCTGTCCGGTGTCGAAGCCTTGCTCAACCCCATGCCAGTCCATGTCGCTGCAAGTTAAAGTCACTCAATCAGGTTCTAGGCTTATGGTCCGGAATGCGACCGCCACAGGCTACTACCCCGTCTATAAGGCCGCCTTGGCTTTAGCGCTGCTCTTGGTATTAGCAGGATCGCTTTTTGCAACGCAGGCACGGGCAACCCCCGGTCTAATTGACACTTCGCGCGAGCAGGGACTGCTCTGCCGGCGAGCCATCCAGCAAGCAGAGATTAGGAGTAACCTACCGCAAAACTTGCTCATCGGCATTGCTCGGGTAGAGTCTGGGCGCCGCGACCCAATTAGTGGCCGCTTCCATCCATGGCCGTGGACAATCAACGCCGAAGGAAAAGGCTACTTCTTTAAGACGAAAGACGAGGCTATCATTTTTGCCCGCCAACTCCAGGAACGCGGAGTCCGGTCTTTTGACGTAGGCTGCATGCAGGTGAATATGATGCACCACGCAGGCGCCTTCCAGGATCTTGAAGAAGCTTTCGACCCAGCTACGAATGCCCGCTATGCTGTGAAGTTCCTGGGTCAGCTGAAAGAGAAGAGCGGGAGTTGGGAGACGGCTTCCGCTTGGTATCACTCGGCAAATCCCGAATACGGCATCCCATATCGCGGCATGGTCGTATCGGCCATGGTCGTTGAAGCCAAAAATCCGACCGAATACGCCTCCCTGCTAGACTCGGGAAGCGCGTCTAGCAACGCCGGCAATCACGCGAACACCCCCACCATGCGAAGCATGCCAACCGGTCTCGGCACCGTGATGTACTTGGCGAGTAGCGGTGGTGGTCATATTCTGCCGCGCTCTTACCCATCATTCGCGAACGGCGGCATTCCAGCCATGCCGCAAGGTGCGATACCAGTGTCTGCCAGTATGGGCGGCTTCGGCGCACCGGCGGGTTTTGGCCGCAGCCTTGACGCTTACCGCATGCAACCGGTCCCCATGGTCGGACCACGCCTAGCTGCCATCCGCTGACCGGTTTTTTCCGGCAGCCACTATATCTTCAAGACTAGTGGAGTTCCCCAGATCGCATGCAGGCGGTCCGCCGGGAATGATAGCCGTAAACTTTTTCATCCAACAATTGGAGCACACCATGGTCGCCATCCTCGCAGCTGCCACTGCAATTGACACCGTCGACAAGGTCGCCACCGGTGCAATGGCTTTGTGGAAGCAGTTGTCGACTGTCAAAGCCGACGCTAAGAAGGATGCCACTAGGGCGTCCGACAGTTTCGACGATGTCCTAACCTCCCATGAAGCCACGAACAGTGGGTCGGCGAGCGGAATCTTGGCCATGGGCACCACCACACACGGTCACGCCGGGTTCAGCGCGGGCCAAGTCGGAGCGCAAGCGTCCGGCCATGGCAGAACGCATCATACCGTCGACCAAGTGGCTTAAAGATCACTATGCCCCATGCGGAATACCGGGATCATTTCGGCGTTGTCGATCGGATTGTGTGGTTGCCAACCGATGGTTCCTCCACCGTTTCTAGCGAATCTTGCCGCGGTCACGACCGAGGGCCGGGTTTCGCCAGACGTCGCGGTGTCGGCAGCCACCGGATACAGTTGCAGCATCGTACGCTGGTCGATGGGCAAGCCATACTGCAAGTCAATCCATGCACCACCACAGCCGCCCCAGTATTGTATCAGAAGCCTAGCTCGGGTGGATTGCTGGGACACGCCTAACCCATTCGGCTACTATCAACGCCAAGTGGCGGACGGACCTTGGCAGCTTACGCCAGAACAGGAATGGGACCGTTTGGCACCCTGACCGACAGCTTGGGGGCGTATTAGATAAAGGACCACGTTAGTGATTCGTCATCCCGCCCTGTCCATCCGTAGTGTGCTGATCGGCTTGGGCGTTCTGAGCATCCTGATAGCTGCAGGGCTAGCCGGCTTCGGACTACTCGGGACTCAGCTCCAAACCACCGCATTGGAGCGGGTTATTGTGCTCGAACAGGCCCTGCACAACCACAACAGTGCCGATGCCTTCATGGACAACCTCCGCGCCGATGTGCTCCGAGCGCTCCAAACTTCAGTTGGCACGAACCCCCTCCGTGCCAATGACAATGAGACATTGTCCCCACGGGAGTTTAGCCTTGAGGGTGTTGAAGGATGATCTTGTTCATGCCCATGACACAGACCCCGATCGATGCCGAGGCTGGCGCCGCCACTACCGAAGGCCGG
>JANXVC010000217.1 GCA_025351925.1 Rhodospirillales bacterium
CTTGCGACCCGACGAAGGCGCGCGCCGACCGACCCCGAAATCTGGGCCGCCCATCTCGCCATCGTCGATGGCGACGGCGTGGGCGCGACGGAGATCGAGACTGACCGGGCCCGCTTCCTCGGTCGCGGCCACGGCATACGCACGCCAATTGCGATGATCGACGGCCGGGCGCTTTCGAACACGGTCGGCACTGTGCTCGATCCGATCTTTGCCCTGCGCCGGCGTGTGCGTGTCGCGCCGGGCGCGATCGTGCGCATTGCCTTCTGGACGATGGTCGCATCCACGCGCAACGCGCTGCTCGATTGTGTTGACAAGCATCGGGACACCACCGCTTTCGCACGCACAGCAATGCTCGCCTGGACGCAAGCCCAGGTGCAGCTCCGCCATCTCGGCGTCACGGCAGGCGTCGCCGGCCTCTTCCAGCGCCTGGCGGGACATATCATCTACGCCGCTCCGGCCTTGCGCTCACCCTCGGATACGATTCGGCAAGGCAGCCGCGCGCAGTCGGGGTTATGGGCGCTCGGCCTTTCCGGTGACCTGCCGATCGTGCTCCTGCGCATCACCGATGCCGAGAACCTCGACGTCGCACGCGAAGTGCTGAAGGCGCATGAATATTGGCGGATGAAGCAGCTGGCCGTCGATGTCGTGATCCTGAACGAACGCCAGTCGTCCTATGTCCAGGACCTCCAGGGCGCACTCGAGATCCTGGTTCGTACCAGTCAATCTCGGTGGCAGACCGGCGGGGAAGCGCCTTCGGGCCGCATCTTCGTGCTGCGGACCGACTTGATATCGCCGGAGACGCGGGCGCTTCTCGCCTCCGTGGCGCGGGTCGTCCTCGTGGCGCAGCGCGGCAGCCTCTTCGACCAGCTCGACCGGATCACCGAGACCGAAACACCTGCCAGGGTCGATCCTAAGCGCAGCGTCGCCGGTCCGGAGCCCCAGGCGCCGCTGCCCATACCGGACCTCGAGTTCTTCAACGGTCTCGGCGGCTTTGCGGAGGGCGGGCAAGTCTATGTCACCCTCCTTGGTCCCGGCCAGTCGACGCCGGCGCCCTGGATCAACGTGGTCGCCAATGCTGGCTTCGGCTTCCAGGCCGCGACCGAAGGCAGTGGCTACACCTGGTGCGTCAACAGCCGCGAAAACCAGCTCACCCCCTGGTCAAACGACCCGGTCACCGATCGCCCGGGCGAGGCGTTCTACCTGCGCGACGACGAGACCGGTGATCTGTGGAGCCCGACGGCTCTTCCCATCCGCGACAGGGCGGCAACCTATGTGGCACGCCACGGCCGCGGCTACAGCCGGTTCGAGCACACGGCGCACGGGATCGCAGCCGATCTCCTGCAGTACGTGCCGACTGATGATGCAATCAAGATTTCGCGTCTCGTGCTCCACAATCTCTCGAGTGCCACCCGGCATCTGAGCGTGACGGCTTATGTGGAATGGGTTCTCGGCCCGTCGCGGTCCGCCTCGCTCCCGTTCGTCACCACCGAGATCGACCCCGGCACTGGTGCGATGTTCGCCCGCAATCCCTGGAGCACGGCCTTTGGATCGCGCGTCGCCTTCGTCGACCTGCGCGGGGATCAAACGGACTGGACAGGCGACCGCCGTGAGTTCATTGGCGGTAACGGAACGCTCGCCAACCCGGCCGCCCTTACCGGTGCAGCGCCGCTCTCCAATACGGTCGGCGCCGGCCTCGATCCCTGCGGCGCCATGCGCACCCGGGTCGAGCTTCCGCCCAACGGAAGCGTCGAAATCGTCTTCTTCCTCGGTCAGTCTGCAAGCGACGAGCAGGCGCGCGGCTTGGTCAACCAGTATCGCAAAGCCGATCTCGACGCTGTGCTGGCATCGGTCGGTCGCTTTTGGGACGACGTCCTCGGCGCAGTCCAGGTCAAGACGCCCGACCGAACGATGGACATCATGCTCAATGGCTGGCTGCTGTATCAGACGCTCGCCTGCCGGGTCTGGGCTCGCGCTGCCTTCTACCAGGCGAGCGGCGCCTATGGTTTCCGTGATCAGCTCCAGGATGGCATGGCCCTGGCTGCCTCGCGTCCCCAGATGACGCGCGAGCACCTGCTGCGTGCGGCGGCGCGGCAGTTCGTCGAGGGCGACGTGCAGCATTGGTGGCTGCCGCACTCCGGCCAGGGCGTACGCACCCGCATCTCCGACGACCGTGCCTGGCTCGCCTTTACGGCCGCCCATTATGTCGCCGCGACCGGGGATGCCGGCGTTCTCGATGAACTTGTCCCCTTCCTGGAAGGTCAGACGCTGGCGGCGGGTGAGCATGACAACTTCTTTCGTCCGACGGTCTCCAACCAGACCGCCACCCTGTTCGAGCATTGCGCCCACGCCCTCGACCAAAGCCTCGCGCTTGGCAAGCATGGGCTGCCGCTGATCGGGACTGGCGATTGGAATGACGGAATGAACCGCGTCGGCGAACGGGGAGAGGGCGAGAGCGTGTGGCTTGGCTGGTTCCTGCACGCGGCACTGACGGCCTTCGCCCCATTTGCCGAGGCACGCCTTGAAACGGCACGGGCCACAGCATGGCGTGTGCACTTAAATTCGTTGCAGGCCTCGCTCGAGCGCGAGGCATGGGATGGCAGCTGGTATAGGCGGGGGTTCTTTGACGATGGCACGCCGCTCGGCTCGGCGACCAGCGGTGAGTGCCGGATCGACTCCATCGCGCAGTCCTGGGCGGTGCTCTCGGGCGCTGGGGAGCAGCCAAGGGCAACTCTCGCGATGGCGGCGGTCGAGCAAGAGCTGATCCGGCCAGCGGACGGCCTCGCGCTGCTGTTTGCACCGCCATTCGACAAGACGCCGCTTGATCCTGGCTACGTTAAAAGCTACCCGCCTGGAATTCGTGAGAACGGCGGCCAGTATACCCATGCCGCACTGTGGTCGGTGATGGCGTTCGCGGCACTGGGCGAGGGCGACAAGGCAGCCGGGCTGTTCTCGCTTCTCAACCCCATCAACCATGCCCTCACGCCTGAGGCTGTGCAGCGCTACAAGGTGGAACCGTATGTCGTCGCGGCCGACGTGTATGCGGCAATGCCTCATGTCGGGCGGGGCGGCTGGACCTGGTACACCGGCTCGGCTGGATGGATGCAGCGCGCCGGCGTCGAGAGCATCCTAGGGATGCGGCTGCATGGCGACGTATTGTACCTCGATCCGTGTATCCCCAGGACGTGGCCCAGCTTTGAGCTGACACTTCGACGGGGCAGGGTTCACTACGAGATCCGGGTCGAAAACCCTGATGGCGTTGAACAGGGTGTCGCTTATGCCGCCATTGACGAGAACGTCATTACGGAGCGACCGTTGCGCCTTCGGTTGAAAGTTGACGGTGCTACGCACTGGTTGCAGGTCAGGCTCGGGTGACAGGGCATAAGAACGGCCGGGTGGCCAAGTCTCAAATTGAACTCGAGCAGCGCGTTTGCTACCGTGCTTTTACCTGACGCCCTGACCGTTGACTCGGACGTGATCCCGTTCTGGTCGCTTTTGTGATTTGCACTCCCGAGTAGTTCGGCTCAGATGTAATCGTAACGGTGGCAATGACGCTGCAGGACGTGTCGGTGGGTAGTCTGCGGCAAAGGGCAGGGTGGACGCAGAACGCTGAAGCGACCCGCTGCATGCTGGCGATCGCGTGCGTCATGCAGGGGCTACCGTTCGAGGCCTCGCCCGAACGCTGCGGCATGACCGGCGAACCTTGCGCGACTGGGTGCACTGCTTCAGTGTGAACATGCTTGCAAGCTTGGCCGACCTGCCTTGGCAGATCGGTCCAAAGCCGACCATCGAGCGACTGTGACAAATCAAGCATAGGCGGCAGAAACGCCAGTTCGGCAAGCGGCACTGGCCTCGCATTCTTATTGCTCATCGCCTGGCGCAGTATGACAGAAACCGCCGCCCCAAACGGATCGTCCGCGTCATCAAGCCGAAACTGGCGTCGAGCAAAACGGTTGCAGCAGACTCGCGGGCGATGTCGGGAACCAGCCCGTTCACGGCGACTCTGAAATGCGTTGCTTTGGATATCGGAGCGTCCGGTCCAGACGACGCAAATTTGGCCGCTGGTGGCACCCGACACGATCGATCTCAAGGTATAGCACTCACTGGCACCCGGCGGTCAGGATGCCGACGTCTGGCAGGCGCACCAGGCCCGACACTGATCCAAGTTAAGGTCAATCGAGCAGCACGTGACACCCTGTGCACGGCAACTGTTAGAGAAGCTCGGATGATGGGTAGCGTTGGCGACATCATGACCCGCGCCGTCGTGTCGGTCTCCCCAGCCGACACCATCGCCACCGTGGCGCACCTGCTTGCGCATAACCGCATCAGCTCGGTGCCGGTGTGCGATGCAGAAGGACGCCTCCTCGGCATTGTCAGCGAAGGCGACTTGCTGCGGCCTTTCGGCGAGGCCCGTAGCTTGCGGCGTGAATGGTGGCTTGATCGACTTGCTGAGGGCACCGATCTGGCCGCCGAGTTCCTGGACTACCTTTATAACGACCAGCGCCCGATACGAGAACTTATGACGACCGCAGTGCATTCGGTATCTGAGGACACCGCGGCGACAATAGCAGCCGACCTCATGCTGCGTCACCACGTTAAGCGTTTGCCTGTGCTGCGCGAAGCCAAAGTAGTCGGCATCGTGAGTCGGGCCGACCTGGTCCGAATGTTCCTGGGCACGCGGCAACCAGTGGAAAAGCCGAGAAATCGGATAGGTCAATAAGCGGATTTCCTCGCTGATGAACAAGCTGCGCTTACTCGGGGTCACGCCTGTCTACACACTGGAGGTGCCCGATATCATCGGGCGTAACTTCCGGGTGCCCCTCTGTGACCTGGTGAGTCTTGTCGACAACTTGGTGCTGGGGCGCTGCATCGAGCTGCGCTCGCGCCTTAAATGGCTGATTTCCGTCCTCACAGTCTGGGTCAGCGACCTCGACCCGTCGCTCTACGGGTATGTGACCAGCAGCAATGGCTTGCGTATCAAAGAAACGTGCGACTTTACAGAGGGAATCATGGCCGGCGTGCTGCGCCGAAAAGATGATGTGACGTCTCTTGGCCAGACGGCGCCAGCATGCCGCGACGATTAGCGATGGCAACGGTTCTCGTGGTCGACGACGAGTTCGGGATTGCCGAGCTGCTCGACGCCGGCCTCACGGACGAGGGTCATCGCGTGCTCGTCGCTATGGACGGCAGGCACGGAATGGAAACACTCGCCACGGAGCGCCCCGACCTGATTTTTCTCGACTTCATGATGCCGGTGATGAACGGCGCTGCAATGCTGAACGCGCTGTCGGCCGACCCTGCTTTGAGGGGCATCCCGGTCGTGATGATGAGCTCGATGCCGGCGGAGACCGTGGGCGAGCAGTGCTCGGGCTATGTCGCCATCATTCGCAAGCCGTTCAGGATCATCGAGATCGTGGACTTGGCTGAACGGCTGCTCGGACAGGGCAGCGATCGTGCTGCTTGATCCTGCTCCGCCAGCTTGGGGTCAGCACGTGGCTGCTCTTTTTCATATGTTGTGCTGAGGGAAGCTGACTTTCACAACCACTCTGGGTTGAGCAGGCCTGGCCCATCCCGCCTGACGAGCCGATGCCCGTCCCGGGGGTTTGCGGATACGTAGAAGGCTTTGAACACCAGGATTTTACACACACCCCTCTCAAAGTAATGCTGCCCGCGCTTGGGCGAGCACGCGTGCAGTGAGAATATCGGCGCGCGGGATAGCGCCATTGGCACATTCTTTCGGCTTTACGACCTAGGATCCGCGCTTGCTGGTGGCGACCTGGCGGGGATCGATGCAGCGTGCCAGCTGCAGCCAGGACCAGCACGGTGCGCTCCTGGTCGAGGACGGCGCGCGCGGCGGCGAGGTTGTGGTCGGCCTGCTGCACGCTCGACGACGCCTGAGCGAGCTGGTTTTCGAGAGCTCGAATAAACATGCGGGCCACGATCTGGCCGGCATGCACCATGTCGCCCTCGTCGACCGTATCATCTCCGATGCGGCCAAGTGATTTTATGACGATATCGATCTCGATGGTCTTGAGCCGGCCGTTCGACGAGGCGATCCCAGGCGGAACCGCGGCATCCGACTATAGCCACCACCCAGGGCCATTCAGTTCTGCCGTAGCGGCCTGGGCGTGAGTGGCGGCGGGCTGAGATAACGGTTGTATGGAGGCGACCTTCCAGCTTCGTGAGGTCGCCTCGTGCCATTCGCTTTTCTGCTTGCCGCACTTGCCGGAGTGCC
>JANXVC010000277.1 GCA_025351925.1 Rhodospirillales bacterium
AGATCATACGGGAGTATTAACGATGGACATGGGCCTGCACGGCAAGCGCGCGCTGGTCTGCGCCGCGAGCAAGGGGCTGGGGCGCGCCTGCGCCATGGCCCTGGCGCGGGAGGGCGTGGCGGTGACGATCACCGCCCGGACCCAGGGACCGCTGGAGCGCACGGCGGACGAGATCCGCGCGGCCACCGGCGGCACGGTCACGACGGTCGCCGGGGACATCACGACGGAGGACGGCCGGGCCGCCGCCCTAGCCGCTTGCCCGGATCCCGACATCCTGGTGAACAACGCGGGCGGGCCGCCGCCGGGCGACTTCCGGCAATGGGAGCGCGACGACTGGATCAGGGCGTTGGACGCCAACATGCTGACGCCCATTGCGCTCATCCGCGCCGTGGTGGACGGCATGACGGCGCGGCGGTTCGGCCGGATCGTCAACATCACCTCGGCCAGCGTGAAATCGCCGATCCCGACGCTCGGCATGAGCAACGGGGCGCGGGCGGGGCTGACGGGCTTCGTGGGCGGCCTGGCCCGGCAGGTGGCGCGGGACAACGTGACGATCAACAACCTGCTGCCGGGTCCGTTCCTCACCGACCGGCTGCGCGCCAACGCCGCGGCGGCGGCCGAGCAGGCCGGGCGGACGGTGGACGAGCTGCTGCACGAACGGGCCAAGCTGTCCCCCGCCGGCCGGGTTGGCGATCCCGCCGAGTTCGGCGACGCCTGCGTGTTCCTGTGCGCCGCGTCCTCGGGCTTCATCGTCGGGCAGAACCTGCTGCTGGACGGCGGCGCGTTCAACGCGACGATGGGATGATGAGCGATGCGGGGCAATCGCCCGCATTGCAGCATTGCGCCGCCATGCTCGCCCGCCTACCGTACGAATCTGCCGACGCTAGGGGTTTGATGATGCGTAAGCGCCTGTCATTAAGCGGTTTGCTCATCGCCGCTGGTCTGCTGGCAGGCACCCCGGCATTGGCGCAAAAGGCGCAAGACACGCTGCGCGTCGCATGGCGTGACGCCATTCCGAATGTTGATCCATACTACAACTCGCTCCGCACCGGATTGGTGCTGGCGCATCAGGCCTGGGACACGCTGATCTACCGGGACCCTGAGACCTTCTCCCTGAAGCCGCTGCTCGCCGCCTCCTGGCGCTACATCGACGACACGACGATCGAGTTCGAGCTGCGGGCGAACGTCAAGTTGCATGACGGCAGCCCTTTCACCGCTGACGACGTCGTCTATACCGTGACGTCCACACTGTCCGATAAGCAGGTGGCGGTGCCCAGCAATTTCAGCTTCATCGCCGGCGCCGAAAAGATCGACGACCTGCACGTGCGCATCAAGCTGAAGCGTGTGTTCCCGGCGGCGCTCGAGTACATCGCCATGGTGCTGCCGGTCTATCCGAAGGCGTATCGGGAACGGGTCGGCGCGGAATATTCCAAGATGCCGGTTGGCACCGGCCCATACCGCATCACCAGGGTCGATGGCGCCACGCAGATCGAACTGGAGCGCAACGACGACTATTTTGACAGTCCAAAGGGTAAGCCGGCGATCCGCCGCGTCGTCATCAAGGAGGTGGCGGACGCGACCGGGGAGCTGATGGCGATTCTGGGCAATCAGGCCGACTGGATCTGGATGTTCAGCCCGGACCAGCTCGACAGCATCGGCCGCATGCCGACCCTGCAGACCCAGCGCCACGAAAGCATGCGGGTCGCCTACCTAAACATGGACAGCGCCGGGCGGACCGGGGCAAATAATCCTCTGACCAACGTAAAAGTACGCCAGGCGATCATGCACGCCCTGGACCGGCCGACCATGGCCAGGCAGTTCATGCCCGGCGGCTCCCGCGTGCTGGACGCGCCGTGCTACCCTACCCAGTTCGGCTGCGACCAGGGCATCGCCGTCAAATACGACTACGACCCAGCCAAGGCGCGCGCGCTGCTGGTTGAGGCCGGCTATCCCCAGGGGTTCGAGACCGAGATCGTCGGCTATCTGCTGCCGCAGTGGCAGGGCGCTATCCAGAACTATCTCGCCGCCGTCGGCATCCAGGCGAAAGTCAATCAGCTGCAGGTTGGCGCCGTGGTCCAGCACAGCATCGAGGGCAAGAACCCGATCGAGCTGGGCAGTTGGGGCAGCTACTCGATCAACGACGCCTCCGCGTTCATGCCGTTCTTCTTCGGCGGCGGCGGGCAGGACTACGCGCGCGACCCCGAGCTGCAGGCCATGGTCGAGGCCGGCGGCAGCAGCACCGATCCCGACAAGCGTCGCGCCGCTTACAGCGCCGCGATCAAACGGGTCACCGAGCGCGCGTACTACATGCCGCTGTTCACCTTCGTCACCAACTACGCGATCAGCCGCACGCTGAACTTCAAGGCGTTCGGCGACGAGCTGCCGCGCTTCTACCTCGCGAGCTGGAAATAATGCCGTTCTGAAAACTCGTGCTGCACGTCAATCCGCCGCAAGCAGGCACTCCACCAGCCGGCCCTTTGCCCTGATCTTCGCCGGGTCGGCCGTGTCGCAGCCCGCAGTCACCGACGGGCAGCGCGGGTGGAAGCGGCAGCCTGATGGGATGTTGGCCGGATCGGGAGTGCCGTCGCCCAAGCCGGCGTCCGGGATGCCGAGGCCGGGCTCAGGCGTCAGCACGCTTGCGAGCAGCGCCCGGGTGTAGGGATGCCGCGGATCGGCGAACAGCGCTTCAACCGGCGCCTGCTCGACGATGCGGCCCAGATACATCACCGCCACCTCGGTCGCGATATGTTCGACGACGGCCAGGTTGTGGCTGATGAACACGAGCGTCAGGCCCATCTCCCGCCGCAGCTCGGCCAGCAGATTGAGGATTTGCGCCTGCACCGACACATCGAGCGCGCTGGTTGGCTCGTCGCACACCACGATGCGCGGCCGCAATATCAGCGCGCGGGCGATGGCGACGCGCTGCCGCTGTCCGCCGCTGAGCTGCGCTGGCAGCCGGTCGGCGAGAGTGCTGTCCAGGCCTACGCGGGCGAGCATATCCAGCACGGGGGTCTCGACATCCCAGATGCCCTGGGCGCGCAGCGGCAGCGCCACGATGTCGCGCACGCGATGGCGCGGGTTCAACGAGGAGTACGGGTCCTGGAACACCGGCTGGATCAGCCGGGCACGGGCGCGGCGGTCGAGGCCGGCAAGGCTTTGGCCCTCCACCAGCACGTCGCCGCTGCTGGCGGGAAGCAGGCCCAGAATGATGCGCGCCAGCGTGCTTTTGCCGCAGCCGCTCTCGCCGACGATGCCCATCACGCCGCCGGACGGCACCCGCAGGCTGACGCCGTCCACCGCGCGCACCCGGCCGAAGCTGCGGAACACGTCGCGCACCTCGATTGCTGACATCATGGCGCTGACATCATGGCGTGAGCTGGCACAGATAGCTGTGGCCCGGGGCACGCTCGCGAAGCGGCACCGCGACGGCGCATGCCGGCATGGCGAAGCGGCAGCGTTCGCGGAAGCCGCACCCGACGAAATCCGGCGGAATGCGCGGCACGGAGCCGGGGATCGGGTCGAGCGGCTGGCCGCGCCGCAGCTTGCCGGGCACCGGAACGCTGGCCAGCAGTCCTTGGGTGTAGGGATGGGTCGGCCGGGCGAACAGCGCCGCGACCGGGGCGCTTTCGACCACCTCGCCGGCATACATGACACTTACCTGGTGCGCGACGCGGGCCACGACGCCCAGATCATGGGTGATCAGCAGCAGCGCCAGGCCCATCTCCGCCTGCAGCGCCGCCAGCAGGCGCAGAATGCCGGCCTGCACGGTGACGTCCAGCGCGGTGGTCGGCTCGTCGGCGATCAGCAGGTCCGGATCGCACATGAGCGCCATGGCGATCATCACGCGCTGTCGCAGCCCGCCCGAGAGCTGATGCGGGAACTGGCCCAGCCGCAAGCCCGGCGCGCTGATGCCCACTCGGCCCAGCAGCGCCGCCGCCCGCTCAGTGGCCGCGGCGCGGGTGCCGCCCCGGTGCCGGCGATAGACCTCGGTGAGCTGCGAGCTGACGGTGTAGGCCGGGTTGAGGCTGGTCATCGGCTCCTGGAAGATCATGCCGATGCGGCTGCCGCGCAGCCGGCCCATGCCGCGGTCGGACAAGGCGAGCAGGTCGGTGCCATCGAAGCCGATACGCTCGGCACGGCGCCGTGCCCCGCGGGCGAGCAGGCCCATGATCGCCAGCGCCGTCACCGATTTGCCGCAGCCGCTCTCGCCGACCAGGCAGTGCGTCTCGCCGTGCCGCACCCGGAGCGAGACGCCGTGCACCGCCTCGATCGCGCCGAAGCTGACCCGGAGGCCGGCAACGTCAAGCATCGCGCGACGCGGCCAGCAGGTCGCGCAGCCCATCGCCCAGCAGGTTGATGCCCAGCACGAGGACGAACAGGCTCAGGCCAGGGACCATAATGACCCAGGGCTCGAAGAACATGTAGTCCCTGCCCTCGGCGATCATCAGCCCCCAGCTCGGCAGCGGGGCCGGCACGCCGAGGCCGAGGAAGGACAGCACGGCCTCGAGCAGGATCGCCAGCGCCACCTCGAGCGTCGCGACGACAACGAGGTGATGCGCGATGTTGGGCAGCACCTCGCGCCATAGCACATGGAAACCGGATGCGCCGGCGGCCTGGGCGGCAGCCACGTAGTCCAGCCGGCGCACCTGCATCGTGGTGGTGCGCGCGACGACGGCGAAGCGGTCCCATAGCAGCAGCCCGAGCGTCAGCACCACGACGCTAAGCGAGCTGCCGACCGCCGAGACGACGGCGAGCGCCACGAGGATCAGCGGGATGCTGAGCCGGCAGGTGATGGCGAACATGACGAGGTCGTCCACCCAGCCGCCAAAGAATCCGCCCAGCACGCCCAGGGTGATGCCGATCAGCCCGCTGGTCAGCGCCGCCACGACGCCGATCACGAGCGAAATTCGCGCGCCATAGACCAGCCGCGCCAGGTAGTCGCGGCCGAGCTGGTCGGTGCCCAGCGGGTGCGCGGCGTCGCCGCCCAGCCAAGCCGGCGGCACCAGGCGGCGCAGCAGGTCTTGCGCGAACGGGTCATGCGGCACCAGGCTGGGCCCGAACAGCGCCGCCAGCAGCGCAGCCCCCACGATCAGCGCGCCCAGCGCCGTCGGCAAATGCCGAAGCATCACCCGGTCCGCAGCCGCGGGTCGAGCGCCGCGTTCAGCAGGTCAGCAAACAAAGTCAGCGCGATGTAGATCACCGCCAGCAGCAGCACGACGGCCTGCACGACGGGAAAGTCGTTCTTGCTGATGCTTTCCCACGCCAGGAAGCCGAGCCCTGGCAGGCTGAACACGCTCTCGATCACGATCGAGCCGCCCAGCATGAAGCCGAGCTGCACAGCGGCGATGGCAACCACCGGCATGGCAGCGTTGCGGGCGGCGTGCTTCAGCACGATGCTGGCGCGCGACAGGCCCTTCGCCCGCGCCGTCCGGATATAATCAGAGCCCAGCGCGTCGATCATGCCCGACCGGGTGAGCCGCATCAGCGCGGGAATGGCGGAGAAGGCCAGCACCAGGCCGGGCAGCAGATAGCCGGTCCAGTCGTCGATCCCGCTGATCGG
This sequence comes from Rhodospirillales bacterium, assembly GCA_025351925.1. GTDB lineage: Bacteria > Pseudomonadota > Alphaproteobacteria > Acetobacterales > Acetobacteraceae > CAHJXG01. The sequence continues at coordinate 5,561 of JANXVC010000277.1, forward strand.
CAGCCATTGCAGGCGCAGCCCGAGCCCAATGATCAACAGCAAAGCCAGCCAGAAGCTCGGCATGGCCTGGCCCAGCAGCGCCACCAGCATCACCAGCCGGTCGGTCGGGGTTCCCTCATGCAGCGCCGCCACGATGCCCAGCGGCAGCGCGATCAGCAGCGCAAAGCCGAGGCCCACCAGCCCCAAAGTCAACGTGATCGGCAGCCGGGCGCGGATCAGGTTCGCGACGGGCTCGCGGAACAGATAGGACCGCCCAAGGTCGCCGCGCGCCACGGCCCCCACCCAGGTGAAGAACTGCTCCGGCAGCGGGCGGTCCAGGCCGTAGGCCCGGCGGATGGCGGCCACGTCCGCCGCGGTCGCCTGCGGTCCGGCGACGGCCAGGGCCGGGTCTCCGGCGACCCGGGTCAAGCCGAAGCTGATGACCAGCACCGTCATGCAGACCAGCACGCCCAGGATGGCCCGGCGCAAGATGAACCGTCGCATCGACCGAGCCTATGAGCCGGGCTGCGTTGCGGCAAGCAGGAACCCAGACCATCATACGACGATGCTGCGCGCCATCATCTCGGCCCTATCGATTGCGCCCACATATGCTTGGGCCGAGCCGCTGCGCCTGCCGGTCGAACCCGCCTGCATCTCCTCGCCGTTTGGCTGGCGGCACGCGGTCGGGCCGCACGCGCCGGCCGCATTCCATAACGGCGTCGATCTGCCGGCGCCGGCCGGAGCCATGGTGCACGCGGCCGCCGCCGGCACGGTGCTGCGGGTGAAGCGTCAGGGGCTGGGCGGCGTCACGGTGCATATCGGGCACGCCGACGGCACCACGACGCTCTATGCCCACCTCGGCAACCTCGTGCCCGCCATCGCAGAGGGAAAACATGGCATGGCCGCGGGCGAGCCTTTGGGGCACGTCGCCCGCACTGGCGTGACGTATGGCACGCACCTGTTCTTCGCCGTACTGCGGGGGGCGGCGGCGATCGATCCGGAGCCTCTATTGGGCGTACCAAGATGCCGGTAAACAGGCCAGTGAGCGATCACTTCGACGGTCAGCACTTCTTTAATCCTGGAGCGGCGCAGGCCCGCGGCCTCGGCGCCGTCCTACGCTGGCAGCTGAGCCGGCAGAAGGCGCGCTGGCCCGCCCGCATCCCTAACCCGCCGTTCCCGCCGTGGAGCGATACCGTCGCGCCGGGCCATGTCAGCCTGACCTTCATCGGCCACAGCACCTTCCTGATCCGGCTGCCGGGGCCGCACGGCGTGACCTCGATCCTGACCGACCCGATCTTCAGCGAGCGCTGTTTCCCCGTCCAATGGATGGGTCCCCGCCGGGTGCGTGCGCCGGGCGTCGCGCTGCAGACGTTGCCGAAGATCAACGCCGTCCTGCTTTCGCACAACCACTACGACCACATGGACCTGCTGAGCCTGCAGGCGCTGCACCGGCGCTTCCGGCCGCTGCTGCTGACCACGCTGGGCAACGCCCGCCCGCTGCACGACGCCGGGGTCCCGGGTGCGATCGAGCTCGATTGGTGGGAAGCCGCGTCGGCCGGCCCGGTCCAGGTGACGGCGACGCCGGCCCGGCACTTCTCGGCCCGCGGCCTTGGCGACCGCAACCAAACGCTATGGGCCGGGTTCATGCTGGAAGCGGCCGGAGGCCGGATGCTGTTTGCCGGCGACTCCGGCGCCGGCCCGCACTGGACGGCGATCCGCAACCGTCTGGGCCCGCCCAGCGTCGCCCTGCTGCCGATCGGCGCCTATTTGCCTCGCAGCGTCATGCAGGCGGTCCACATGGACCCAGCCGAGGCGGTGCAGGCCCGTGCCGAGCTTGGCGCTCGCCGGGCCGTCGGCATGCACTTCGGCACCTTCCAGCTTACGGACGAAGCGGTGGATGCGCCCCTGCAGGCGCTTCAACGAGCCCGCGCTGAGACCGGCATCTCGGTGCAGGATTTCGACGTGCTGGGCTTCGGCGAAACCCGCGTGCTGCCGCTATAGCGGCGGCGCTGGCCAGCATCGGCCCGGCGCCGTGCTTGCAGTGCCGCACGCCGGCCATTTCACCGCGCTGGACGAGTTGCAGCGGCCGGGGGACCTTTTTGATCCCGGCTCGCGCCCTGTTGGAACCAGTGCAAGCCAGGCCTTCCGACCGCCGCTCAGCCGGTATAGGCGATGTTGAGATAGGCGTTGCCGCCCACAGTCGAGGTCGTCACGGTGAACTTCGCCAGCGCGTCGGCCAGGCTGATGCCCGCGAACGTCACCGACCCGTTCACGCCGGTGCCGGCGCCGCCGAGTTCGGAGTGAATGGTCGCCCCCTGCTGACCGGCGGCGCCGTCCGACGCGGTCCAGGGTCGGGTGCTCCGGCTGTCGGTGATCTGGAACTTGGTGGCGGGCGCTGTTCCGGGCACGACCGGCAGCGCCGTGCGGCCTGCGGCCTGGCCACCGGTCAGGTAGTCAACACACGGATTGACCCCGGCGTCGTGCAGTGAAGGATAGGCCGCCTCGTATCGGGACACGGATAAAGCAGCCGAGGGATTGCGGCCTTCGAGCCAGCCAGGCTGCACAAAATGCACGAGCGGGTTAATGCCGGCTGCCTTCACGCCGGGGTTCTGCGCCAGGTAGTAGTTGGTGTTGAACAGGGCCGAAGGGTCGCGCCCCTCCTTACCAGTCGGTGGGCAATTAGTGCTGGTAAGGGTCCACCTTGGACGCTGCCACGTCCGGGTTCTTCGCCAAGTAGTAGGCGCGGTCACACAGCGGGGCGCCCGGGCTGTGGCTGTCGTTGGTCGTCGTGACCTGCCAGTAGCCGCTGATCGAGTTGCTCGCGACATTGCCGATCTGGAAATCGCTCTGTCTCCAATCGCCATCCAGTGTATAGATGGCGATCCGGCTTGCGGTATCCGGTCTATACGACGCATCTGCGCAGAGTGTGTTCACAATCGACAGCTTATGCGTCGCCTGACTCCATTCCACATGAGCTGGATGCCTGAGCGGCATGGCCCGAGGCGCAGCACGCTATTTGGCGATTGACCCCGCCGGCGGGGTCCAGGACTCGGCACTCACCACGCGTACACTTCCTAGGTCCTCTTCCAAAAAGTCCTGCACGACCTGAAACAGCTCCAAGCGGTTGCGCTCCATGAGGATGCTGTGGGTGCCCTCTGCGAGCATCACCAGCCTTTTATGCGGCGAGCGCGTCAGCAGCGGGAACAGCGTCTGCGTCATGTAGGGCGGCGTGTCGTGGTCCCACTCGGCGAGGGTCAGCATCACCGGCATGGTCAGGGCGGCGGGGTCGAAGGTCGCCTTGCCCGCTGACCAAAATTGCTGGCCGTCCTGCACGACCCCATTCGGCGCCCGCAGCACCGGCGGATTCTGGGCGGCGCCGACGGCGTCGGTGGCGAAGGTCGCGTCGGCCCAGGCGTCGAACCAGCCTGGCGGGATCAGCGTGGCCCTTTTGTCCTCGGCGACGCCGGTCATCCAGCGGGCCAGGGCGGCCTCGCGGCCGACGGTGCGGTAGGCGCCGAGCGGGCCGACGGTCTGCACGAGCGACGGCGTGGTCCGCAGCCAGACTGGGGCATAGAGCACCAGGCGCTCCACGGTTTCCGGATGCTGAACGGCGTAAGTCGCCATGATGCTCGTGCCCCAGGACCAGCCGAGCAGGTCGAGCTTTGCGAGGGACCGGCGGCCGAGCACGAAATCGACCACGGCCGCCACGTCGCCGGCGGCCTGATCGGTGGTGGCGAAGGGCGGGCTGTCGGCGGCGGGCCGGTCCATGGCGGCGGGGCGGCTGGAACGGCCGTAGCCGCGCACATCCAGCAGATAGACGTCGAAGCCGCGGGAGGCGATGAAGTCCATCCATGACATGCCGCCAAGCGATAGGTCGAATGCGGTTTCGGCGGGATACGTTGCGCCGTGCACGTACACGACGGTCCGCCCCGGCGTGAAGCGCGCCATGCCCGCTGGGTGCTTGTTGCGGACAAACAGCTTGAGGGACGGGTCGTCGCGCGCCGGGATTTGGAACTCCTCGGTCACCAGCGTCGCCATTGCGCCCGGTGGTGGAGCAGGTTGTGCCGCGGCCGGTAGTGCAAGCGAAACCGCGAGCGCCGTGGCGCACAGGCGTGTCAGCATGGTTCGTCCTCCTGTTTTCAGCCAGCATGGCGCAGGGGCGTGGCCGTGTCACCGGCGTCGGGGGGACACAGCCCCGCGCACGCGGCATTTCTGGCGCAGCCGTTGCCTTGAGGGCGGCGTCGGCAGGGCCTACAGGTCGGCAAGGGACGGCGACAGGGAGAGAATGCGATGCGAGCGATGGTGATCGACAAAAGCGACAGCGGCCAGCAGGCTAGCCTGTGCGACTTCAATGAAGCCGAGCTGATGGAAGGCGACGTCACCGTCCGGGTGTCGCACTCCTGCCTGAACTACAAGGACGGGCTGGCGCTGACCGGCAAGGCGCCGGTGGTGCGCCGCTTTCCGATGATCCCCGGCATCGACTTCGCCGGCGTGGTCGAGACCTCGGCGCATGACGGCTACAAGCCCGGCGACGCCGTGCTGCTGAACGGCTGGGGCACCGGCGAGACCCATCTCGGCGGCTATGCCGAGCTGAGCCGGGTCAAGGGCGACTGGCTGGTGCCGCTGCCCGCCGGCCTCACCGCGGCGCAGGCGATGGCGATCGGCACTGCGGGTTACACGGCGATGCTGTCGCTGATGGCGATTGAGCGGCACGGCCTCACGCCGGACGCCGGCCCGGCCGTGGTGACCGGAGCGGCCGGCGGGGTCGGCTCGGTGGCGATTGCGCTGCTGCACCGGGCGGGCTGGCGGGTGATCGCCTCCACCGGGCGGATGCAGGAGTCTGAATATCTGACGAGCCTCGGTGCGGATGAGATCATCGACCGTGCGACATTGAGCGGCGCGCCGAAGCCGCTGGCCAAGGAGCGCTGGGCGGCGGCCGTCGACTCCGTGGGTTCGACGACGCTGGCCAACGTGTTGTCGATGACGCGGTCTGGCGGCGCGGTGGCGGCGTGCGGGCTGGCGGGCGGCATGGACCTGCCGGGGTCGGTCGCGCCGTTCATCCTGCGCGGCGTGGCGCTGCTGGGCATCGAGTCCGTAATGGCGCCGAAGCCGCGCCGGGTCGAGGCTTGGGGCCGGCTGGCTCGGGAGCTCGACCTCACGAAGCTCGACGCGATGACCCGCACGATCGGCCTGGCCGACGTGGCGGAAGCAGCGGCGGAGATCATCGCCGGGCGGGTGCGGGGGCGGATCGTGGTCAAGATCGGCGGCTGAACCATGTCGTTTCCAGACAAATAACCGGCGGAGGACTTCAAGAATACGCCCCAGCCGCCTAGCATCCTGACCACCGCGGCCCGTATGCTGCAGGCTAGTCCCCTCACCCGGCGAGCCCACCAAGGAATGGAGCCATGAACGCATTTGGCGACGCGCTCGACCGGACGACGGACCCGCTGCTGCGGCCGTTCCAGCTCAAGCACCTCACGCTGCGCAACCGGGTGATGAGCACGGCGCACGAGCCATACTACAGCGAAGACGGCATGCCGAAGGACCGCTACCGGCTGTATCACGTCGAGAAGGCCCGTGGCGGCATCGCGCTGACCATGACTGCCGGGTCCGCCGTGGTGTCGCCCGACAGCCCGCCGGTGTTCGGCAATTTGCTGGCCTACAAGGACGAGATCGTCCCCTGGCTGAAGCGCCTCACCGACGAGTGCCACGAGCACGGCTCGGCAGTGATGATCCAGATTACCCATCTCGGCCGGCGCACCGCGTGGAACAAGGCGGACTGGTTGCCGGTGCTCGCGCCGTCGCCGGTGCGCGAGCCCGCGCACCGCTCGTTTCCAAAGGCCGTGGAGGACTGGGACATCGACCGCATCGTCGCCGACTACGCGGCGGCTGCACAGCGTATGCAGGCGGCGGGGCTGGACGGCCTGGAGATCAACGCGTACGGCCATCTGCCGGACCAGTTCTGGTCGCCGGCGACCAATCAGCGCGACGACGCGTTCGGCGGCAGCCTCGAGGCTCGCATGGCGTTCTCGCTCCGCGTCATGCAGGCGATGCGGGACGCGGTGGGCACAGGCTTCCTGCTCGGCCTGCGCATGGTGGCCGACGAGGACTGGGAGATTGGGCTGTCGCGCGCCGAGGGCATCGAGATCGCCCGGCGCTTCAAGGCGTGCGGCCTGGTGGATTTCCTCAACATCATACGCGGCCACATGGACACCGACGCGGCGCTGATCGACGTCATCCCGATCGCCGGCATGCGCTCGGCGCCGCATCTCGACTTCGCCGGCGAGGTCCGGGCCGCTGCCGACATCCCGGTGTTCCACGCCGCCCGCATCAACGACGTCGCCACCGCGCGCCACGCCATCGCCGAGGGCAAGCTCGACATGGTCGGCATGACCCGGGCGCTGATCGCCGACCCGCATATCGTGCGCAAGGTGATGGAGCGGCGCGAGCACATGATCCGCCCCTGCGTCGGCGCGAGCTATTGCATCGACCGCATCTACGAGGGCAACGAGGCGCTGTGCATCCACAATCCCGCCACCGGGCGCGAGGCGTCGATGCCGCAGGTGGTGGCGCATACCGCGGGTCCGCGGCGCCGGGTGGTGGTGGTGGGCGCGGGGCCGGCCGGGCTGGAGGCGGCGCGGGTGGCGGCCGAGCGCGGCCACGCCGTCACGCTGTTCGAAGCGACGGAGCAGGCGGGCGGGCAGATCCTGCTGGTCGCGCGCTCGCCCCGGCGGCGGGAGCTGATCGGCATCGTGGACTGGCGCTTGGCCGAGCTCGCGCGCCTCGGCGTGGAGCCACGGTTTGCGACGTGGGCCGAGACCGCAGACGTATTGGCCGAGGCGCCGGACGTGGTGTTCATCGCGACAGGGGGCATTCCCAACACCGAGATCCTGGCCAGCGGCAACGAGCTCGTCACCTCGACCCGGGACTTGATTTCCGGCGAGGCGAAGCCGGCCGAGCGGGTGCTGATCTACGACGACAACGGCAACCATCCCGGGATGCAGGCGGCCGAGCTGGTCGCGGCGGCGGGGTCGGAGCTCGAGATCGTGACGCCCGAGCGGCTGTTCGCGCCCGAGATCGGCGGCCTCAACCACGCGGGATACGCCCGCATCCTGCAGCGCGCCGGCGCGCGCATCACGATCAACACCCGGGTGCTGTCGGTGCGGCGCGAGGGCAACAAGCTGGCGGCGACGCTGGGCAGCGACTACGGCCCGCGCACCGAGGAGCGGCTGGTGGACCAGGTCATTGTCGAGCACGGGACGCTGCCGATGGACGAGCTGTACTTCGCGCTGCGGCCCGGCTCGGTCAATCTGGGCGAGGTGGACCACAGAGCGCTGCTGGCCGGGCAGCCGCAGGCAGTCGTGCGCAATCCGGACGGCGCGTACCGCCTGATGCGCATCGGCGATGCGGTGGCGAGCCGGAACATTCACGCGGCCATCTTCGACGGGCTGCGCCACGCCAAGGACCTCTAAACATGAACGTTATTGCCCAACCTGGGATCGGCATTTCCGGCCTGGAAGCGCTAGTCGCCCGGCGGCGTCCCGGCCACAGCCTGGAAGCCGCGTTCTACACCAGCCAGGAGGTGCTCGACCTCGATTTGCGGCTGATCTTCGGACGGCATTGGATCTTCGTTGGCAGCGAGCCGGAACTGTCCGAACCCGGCGACTACGTGACGGTGCAGATCGGCGGCACCTCGGTTATCCTGGTGCGCGACGACGACATGGCGGTGCGCGCCTTCCACAACGTGTGCAGGCACCGCGGCTCGATCATCCTGCGCGACAGCAAGGGTTTTGTCGGCAACCTCGAATGCCCGTATCACCAGTGGACCTACGACCTCACGGGCCGGCTGATCCACGCTGAGAACATGCCGTCCTGCATCGGCTCGCCCGAGCATGGGCTGAAGCCGGTGCACGTGCGCAGCCTGGCCGGGCTGCTGTTCATCTGCCTTGCCGCCGAGCCGCCGGTGGATTTCGAAGACGTGGCGGCGCAGGTTGGCCCGTACCTCGGGCCGCATAGGCTGCGGGACTGCAAGGTGGCGGCGCAGATCGACCTCGTCGAGCACGGCAACTGGAAGCTCACCATCGAGAACAACCGCGAGTGCTACCACTGCGGCGGCCATCCGGAGCTGCTGCGTAGCCTATTCCATTTCTTCGGCTACTCCGCCGGGGACGTGACGCCGGCGCAGGCCGATGACTATGCGCGCTTCCTGCGCACCCAAACCGAGTTCGAGCGCATCTGGGACGCCGCTGGACTGCCCTGGCGCGCGGCGGAGGACCTGCACGGACGCCCGACCGGGTTCCGCACCGAACGGCTCGCGCTGGATGGGCCCGGCGAGAGCTACACGATGGATGCGCGCCAGGCGTCTCGACGGCTGATCGCGGGCTTCACCCAGCCGCGCATGGGCGCGCTGCACCTGCATACGCAGCCGAATAGCTGGCACCACTTCCTCGGCGACCACGCCGTCACCTTCGCCGCCCTGCCGATCGCGCCCAACCGTACTCTGGTGCGCACGACATGGCTGGTGGCCAAGGATGCGGTCGAGGGCGTGGACTATGACGTGGACCGCCTGACCGAAGTCTGGCGCGCGACCAATGAGCAGGACGCGAGCTTCGTCGAGATGGCGCAGGCTGGTGCCATGAGTTCAGGGCATGAACCCGGCCCTTACGCCCCGGCCGAATACATGGTCGATGCGTTCTGCACCTGGTACATCGAGCGGCTCCGCGCCGGCATGGGCGCCGGCTTGGGGGGATGAGCGAGCCCTCGCTCCGGATCGGCTTCATCCTCGCCAACAATTTCACCCTGTCGGCGTTCTCGCTGTTTGTGGACGCGCTGCGGCTGGCCGGGGATGAGGGCGACCTATCACGCCAAATCCGTTGCCAGTGGCCGGTGATGGCCGCCCGCATGGATCCGGTACGCAGCAGCTGCGGGCTGCTGGTCACGCCCACGAGCGGGCTGCTGCCACCGGGCGAGCTTGACTACATCGTCGTGGTCGGCGGCCTGCTACGGCCCGGCATGCCGCTCAACCCGGCCGCCCGCGCCTATCTCCGCCACGCCGCCGCCTCTGGCACGACGCTGATCGGCGTCTGCACCGGCAGCTTCCTGCTGTGCCGCGAGGGGCTGATGGCCGGCCGCCGGGCCTGCGTGAGCTGGTTTCATTACCAGGATTTCAAGGACGAGTTCCCGGACCAGGACGCCGTGGCGGACCGGCTGTTTTTGGTGGACCGCGACCGCATCACCTGCTCGGGCGGCAGCAACGTCGCCGACCTCGCGGTCTATCTCATCAAGCGGCACGTCGGCCCCGCCCAGGCGCAGAAGGCTCAGCACATCATGCTGCTGAGCCGCATCCGCAGCGCCGATGACGCACAGCCGCATCCGCCGATCGCCACCGAGGGCGATCATCCCGATGAACGTGTGCATCGCGCACTGTTGACAATGGAGCAGAACCTGGGCGCGCCGCTGTCGATGGATGAGATTGCGCGCCGGGTGGGCCTGTCGCCGCGGCAGTTGGAGCGGCGGTTCCAGCAGGTGCTGGGCGTCTGCCCGACCGCGGCCTACCGCGAGCTGCGGCTGCGTTATGCAAGCTGGCTCTTGAACAACACGGCGCTCAGCGTGACGGAAGTTGCGATCGAGGCCGGGTTTGCCGACGGCGCGCATTTCTCGCGGCAGTTCCGTGGGGCTTATGGACATCCGCCGAGTCTGCACCGGTCCGTTCGGATCGCGACCGATGGTTCGGCACCCGCGCGGACGCTCATCAATCCGGGACTGATGCCTCCCGAACGCCGCCAATACGCCTGAGCGTCGTCACTCTGCAAGCCGGATGACGTTTGACGACAAGCATTTGCGGTTTGCACATACCAGCATTGCTTCAATGGTTATTCTCGACCAAGGTTCGTCCAAATGACCTCGCGTCCGATCGACATTGCAGCACGGCGGCGTGGCCCGGCCATGAAAACTACATGCTGATCGGCGCCGCACCGCAGATCACCGAGGACGCGCTTCCGGTCTGGGGCGTGGATTGCGACGACGACCTGATTTGCCGGGCGGTGGCGGACGAGACGCATGACGTGCGCAGCTTCCACTTCGCCACCGACCGCCCGTGCCGCTTCCGCTTCGAACCCGGCCAGTTCCTGACGCTGGAGCTGATGATCGACGGCCAGGCCGTGTTCCGCTGCTACACGATCTCCTCGCCGCCGACGCGGCCCGAGACGCTGTCGATCACCAGCAAGCGTGTGCGTGGCGGCACGGTGTCGAACTGGCTGCACGACCATGTGCGCCCCGGCGTGCGCCTGCGCGCCAGCGGCCCGTCCGGCACGTTCGTGCTGCCGCGGGCGCCTGACGCCAAGCTGCTGTTCCTGTCCGGCGGCAGCGGCATCACGCCGCTCGCCAGCATGCTGCGCACGCTGTTCGACCGGGCTTGGGACCGTGACGTCGTGTTCGTGCACAGCGCCCGCTCGCCCGGCGACATCATTTTTCGTGGTGAGCTCGCGCTGATGGCCCGCCGCCTGCCCCGGCTCCGGGTCGCGCATGTAACGGAAAGCACGACCGGCGAGCCCGGCTGGCCCGGCCTAGTCGGCCGGCTCGACGCGCGCATGCTCGGCCTGCTGGCGCCGGACCTGCTGGAGCGGAAGGTTTTTTGTTGTGGCCCGGCGCCGTACATGACCGGGGTTCGCTCGTTGCTGGACCAGGCCGGCTTCGACCGCAGCCGCTACCACGAGGAGAGCTTCAGCTTCGAGGCGCTGCCTGATGCCGTTCTGGAAGAGGTCACCGAGGCCGAAGCCATTGCGGAAGCGACATTCAGCGTGACGTTCGCCAAATCCGGCAAGACGGTCGCCTGCCCGCCCGGGACCACCGTGCTCGCGGCGGCGAAAGCGGCCGGGCTGCGGCTGCCGTCCTCCTGCACGCGGGGGGTCTGCGGCACCTGCAAGAGCCGCATGCTGTCCGGGCGCGTCACTATGCAGCACGGTGGCGGCATCCGCCCGCGTGAGATCGACCAAGGCATGGTGCTGATCTGCTGCAGCCGTCCCCTCGAAGATTTGGTGATCGACCGATGACAGCCCTAGTGCCGTTCAACTTCGATATCGGTTCGGCGGCGTCGCCCTCTATCAAAATGCCCGGCGTGAAGACGGCGGAAAAACGAACTGCGCTGATCGAGGTGCAGGACGTCAGCAAAGTGTTCGGCGACCGCAGCGCGGAGGCGCTGACGATGCTTGACGCCGGCGAGGACCGCGCGGCCATCCTGGCGCGCACCGGCACCGCGGTCGGCCTCAACCACGTCAGCTTCGACGTAGCGGAAGGCGAGATCCTGGTGGTCATGGGCCTATCCGGCAGCGGCAAATCGACGATGCTGCGCTGCCTGAACCGGCTGATCGAGCCGAGCAGCGGCACCATCCGGGTGCGCGGCGCCGACGTGACCGCGATGGCGCCGGCGGCGTTGCGGGATTTCCGGCGCCACAGCTTCGGCATGGTATTCCAGCATTTTGCGTTATTCCCGCACCGCACCATCCTCGGCAACGTGGAGTTCGGCCTGGAGGTGCAGGGCATGGCCAAGCCTGCCCGGCGCGATAGCGCGATGCGCGCCATCGAATTGGTCGGCCTGAAGGGCTGGGACGCGCGATATCCCAGCGAGCTGTCGGGCGGCATGAAACAGCGGGCTGGCCTGGCGCGCGCGCTGGCCGCCGACGCGGCGGTGCTGCTGATGGACGAGGCGTTCAGTGCGCTCGATCCGCTGATCCGCCGCGACATGCAGCAGGAATTGGTCGAGCTGCAGCGCCGCTTGCAGAAGACCATCGTCTTCGTCTCGCACGACCTAGACGAGGCGATCGCGCTGGGCGGCCGCATCGTGCTGATGAAGGACGGCGCCATCGTGCAGGTGGGCACCGCCGAGGCGATCCTGGCACATCCGGCCACGCCCTATGTCGCGCGCTTCGTCGAGCACATCGACGTCGCCTCGGTCCTGAAGGTCGGCGCGCTGCTGGCTGCCGTCCCCATCGTGCTGCGATCCCAGGAGGACCCGGCAGAAGCCGCCAACCGCATGGAGGCCGCGGGCTGCGGCAATACGCTGGTTGTGGACGCTGCGGGACGCCTACTCGGCCGAACCGACATCGCCGCCTTGCGACGGGTGCCGAACGGCCAAGGGCTGGAGCGTGCCGTCCGGTCCTGCGCGCGCGTTGCCGCCACGGCGTCCGTCAAGCAGGCCCTCCCGGTCGTGGCCGCCGAGGCCGAGGCGGTCGCAGTCGTGGATGAGGACGGGCGCCTGCTCGGCACGATCGACCGCGTTGGCATCATCAACGCCCTCGCCCGGCGCTCCGCCAACCCGGAGGCCGCGTCATGAACTGGTCGGTCCCGCGCATCCCGCTCGACACCTGGTGCGACGCGGCGCTCGACTGGCTGACGGAGGCGCTATCGGGCGTCACCCGTGCCATCAGCCACTCGGTGTCCGACTGGATCGCCGAGTTGACGACGCTGCTGCAGGCGGTGCCGCCGCCGATGATCATCCTGGCGTTCGGGCTGCTGGCCTGGCGCGTCTCGGGGTGGCGGCTGTCGATCGGCTCGATGCTCGGGTTCGCGTTCCTGTGGAACCTGCGGCTGTGGGATCCGATGGTGACCACGCTGGTCATGGTCGTGCTCTCGACCGCGGCGTCGATCGCCATCGGCCTGCCGCTCGGCATCGTCGCGGCGCTGAATGCGCGGACCTGGCGCGTCGTCGCGCCCTGCATGGACATGGCGCAGACCATGCCGAGCTTCGTCTATCTGATCCCGGCGATCCCGTTCTTCGGCCTGGGCCCGGTGTCGGCCTGCTTTGCCACCGTCATCTTCGCGATGCCGCCGACCATCCGGCTCACGGCGCTCGGCATCCTGCAGGTGCCCGGCGAGCTGACCGAGGCCGCCGACGCCTTTGGCACGACGCGCTGGCAGAAACTGGTGAAGGTGCAGCTGCCGCTGGCGCTGCCGACCATCATGGCGGGCATCAACCAGACGATCATGCTGTCGCTGTCGATGGTGGTGATCGCGGCGATGATCGGCGCCGGGGGCCTGGGCCGCGAGGTGTGGAGCGCGATCCAGCGGCTGGAGGCCGGGCGCGGGTTCCAGGCCGGCGTCGCCATCGCGGTGCTGGCCATCATCCTCGACCGCATCACCCAGCAGGTATCGCGCCGTGCCCAACCGCGCTAAAGCTTTTAACTAACAAAAACAAGGAGCGTCCCATGCTGAGAAGACAGGTTCTGGCGACCGTGCCCGCCGCCGCCGCGATGGCCGCCTTTGGCCGCCCAGCCGCCGCCGCCGGCAAGGGCATGGTTAAGATCGTCTATGTCGAGTGGGCGGACGCGATCGTCG